>JAKJCD010000100.1 GCA_022706625.1 Bacillota bacterium
ACGATGGACAACCGTTTCTTTTCTTTTAGTTCCAACTCTGCAATCAGCTGTTCTGCACTTTTTTGGTTCTCTTCCATATATTTCTCCTCATATAACTGATTCGTCTGCTTTAGTATATCACCTATGATTTCCTCCGTAAAGGGTATGGTATTCTCCCTCCTGCTTTTTAAAAAGTAAAAAGACACCGTAATTATAACGGTGTCCAATTATAAAAATCTTATGATTTCATTATACAGTCAGTTCCGCCGCTTCAAGCTCAACTCCCTCTACAGCATCTGCTGCATGTCCGTGGTTTTCGTCCAGTTCTTCGATGACTTTGTTGTACTCTGTAAATATAGCTTCCTTTATTCGGTTTCTCGTTTCTGAAGTCAGCGGATGCGCAATATCCCGGAAATCTCCTTCCCCCATCTTCCTGCTGGGCATCGCTATAAACAAACCACTCTGGCCTTCAATCACTTTAATGTCATGTACTACGAATTCATCGTCAAAAGTCACCGAAACGACAGCGCGCATCTTGCCTTCGTCATGAACTTTGCGAATTCTAACATCGGTTATTCGCATGAATACACCACCTCTCTCAATTACAGGTATCGCCAGTAAGACTAAGCATGAAATACATATGGAGTTTATGACACAATTATACAGTTTGTTTCATATTATTTCAAGCAAGAGATTGTAAATATCTCAATTGTTTCCAATTGTATCACGATTCGGATTTTCAAAGACCTCTATTGTTTTGTTTTGCTCGTCTACCTCTCCGAGGTACAGCAGGGGATAATAGTCGCCGATAACCTTCTTGCGGGGCTCCACTGCCGCAATGACCACTCCGGTCCCCACAACTCTTATATCAAACTCTGAAAGAACATCGCTGATGCCTTTGATGCTCCCTCCCGCCCTCATGAAATCATCAATGATGACCGCTTTCTTTCCGGGTTCTACCGCACGTTTCGCTAATGACAGTCTCTGGATACGATCCGTCGATCCCCGAAAAGTAATTGATGCTGACGGTGGATCCTTCTGAAATACGGCTTTCCCGGCGTACTACCACAAGCGGAAGATTCAGCATATGGGCAGTCATCAAAGCGACCGGTATGCCTTTTGTCTCTATAGTCACTACATAATCAGCATTGCATTCCTGAAATTTTTTAGCGAACATCTCTGCGGCAGTACCCACTATATGTGAATCAAACATCAGATCAGAGGTATAAAGAAACCCTCCTCCCAATATCCTGCTGCCGTCCCTCAGTTTTTTGCAGAGTTCACCAAGAAGGTTTTCTTCGTTGGCGGCAGATATGGATGGAATGAAGCGGATTCCGCCTTTTGCTCCGGCAAAAGTCTCGATATTGCCCAGTTCAAGCTGTATAAGCAAATTTTTTGCCGCCGAAACATCTTCGCTGACGGTGGATTTTGCGGCATTAAACAGCCGGCAAAAGTAGTTCAATGAGTAGATCCGGTTCGGCTGTCCCGAGAGTATTCTGACGATGGCTCCGACCCGTTCTGTCCTTTTCATGCTTGCCTCCCCTGTTTGCATCCGGGCTGCAAACGGCATTTTAATTTGCCTTAAGCATATTGCCTGCGGCTCATTTAATTCTATTCTTATTATGCTTTTTTGTCAATTTTACAATATTTGCGGTATGTTTTTCGCAAGTCTATGCTATAATCTTAATGCAAGAATCCGTTCCGCGGAAATCTAAACCGGCAATAAACATATGCAAACACGGAGGCATTTAATGCAAAAGCTATCAAAGTACAGGCACATCCACTGCGTTGGAATAGGTGGCATCGGTCTTTCTGCCATTGCAGAGGTTTTTTTAAAAAGAGGCTACTGGGTTTCAGGCTCCGATCTTAAGCCGGGGGAAGTCACAGAAAGGCTAAAGGCCCAGGGCGCGCTCATTTTTTCCGATCATGATGAAAACAATATACAAGGGGCGGACCTGGTCGTATATTCCTCCGCTGTTTCTACGGATAACCCCGAACTTGCTGCCGCCGGCCGAAACGGTATCCCTATTGTAACAAGAGCTGAAGTGCTGGGTGCGTTGATGAAAGAATTCAACCAAAGTATCGCTGTTTCCGGCACACACGGAAAGACTACTACGACTTCCATGATATCATTGATCCTTGAAAATTCAGGCTGTGATCCTACCGTGCTTATTGGGGGAAATCTGTCTGCATTCAACGGCAACGTTAAGGTGGGTAAAGGCGATTTCATCGTCACCGAAGCATGCGAATACATGGACAGCTTTCTCCGCCTTTATCCAAAATACAAAATAATATTGAATATCGACTCTGACCACCTTGATTATTTCAAGGATATTGATCATATAGTCAATTCTTTCGACCGTTTTGCCCGGCTTTCCCCAAAAGACGGGACCGTCATAGCTTACTCTGCAAACCCCTTTGTAAACTCGATCATTAAAAATCTGTCCTGTGAAGTCATCACCTTCGGGTTAAACGAGCAGAGCGATTATTATGCTGACAATATACAGTTCAATCCCTCAGGGATGCCCTCCTTCGACCTTTTCTACCGTGGAGAAAAGCTTGGTTTTCTGCAGCTTTCGATCCCCGGCGAGCACAACATCGTAAATGCGCTGGCTGCCACGGCATGCTGCCGGGATCTGGGTATCGATACCTCGCAGATCATTTCTACACTATCGAGCTTTTCCGGTACCCAGCGCCGCTTTGATATCATTGGTGTCACGAAAAGCGGTATCCGCATCATAGACGATTATGCCCACCATCCCACGGAGATCAAGGCAACCTTATCTGCGGCCATGAACCTGCCTCATAAAAATCTGTGGTGCCTGTTCCAGCCTCATACTTACACCCGGACCATAGCTTTGTTTGACGAGTTCGCCCAAGCCTTCAGGCTGGCCGACAAAGTGATCCTGGCGGAAATTTATGCCGCCAGAGAAAAGAATATATATAAAATCAGTTCCAAAGAGTTGGCGACAGAAATAAAGCACGTTAATCCTGATAAAGAAGTATATTATTTTGAAAGCTTCGATGAAATAGCAAACTTCATATTAAACAACGGAGAATCGGGGGACCTGGTAATAACCATGGGGGCCGGCGACATTTACAAGGTGGCTGAGATCATTCTTTCCAAAGATCTCTCCCAGTGATGCTGCTATCGGTAGTTCCGTCGGTTCCAGTACTCCTGCTCCCAGCGAGCCTTTTCCTGCTCTTTCAGCAGCCTGTATTTCTCCTCGCGCTGTTGCCTCCTGATCCTTTTCACCTTCAACTGATGACGTTTTACCATAATGTATATGATAAGCAGTAATAATAGCGCTGCTGCAACGATCAAAGCTATGTTTTTGATTTTTTCCGCTGTGCTGTCAGCTATACCTACGATGGACATCCATCCTCCGCGATCCACCTGTTCCGCCGTAACGGCATCATATTCGCCGATCAGTTCATCACCTGCATACAGCTTGACATTCCCCGCTTTTTGCCCGGACATCACAGGTGCCTCGACAGAATCATACAGTTCCACCTCTGTCCTCAGCACATTTTCTGAAGCTTCCGCCGGAAGGGTAGCATCCACTCCCTCGGGTAAAATGACCTTAACCCGCTTCACCGATCCTCGGCTGACGGATATGGTTCCCAGATTCTTGCCGGATTCCAGTGCGTTGACTGTTTTGTAATTGGCAAAACCATAATCCAGCATGGCGATGCAATCCTGAAAACGCCCCATGTCGGTAGATGCGAGGGTAACGGCTATCAGCTCCGTAGCTCCCCTTTTAGCACCAGCCACCAGGCAGCCGCCCGCTCGGCCCGTATACCCTGTCTTGATTCCTGTGACTCCCTCATATTTGCATACCCGCAATTCACCGTTCACGGTCACTTTATGCTGATTATCATATAGCATACGGTTTGTATTGTAGAGATACCTGGTATCCTGCAAATTTGTGGCTTCCATCGTATATTGATAAGTGGTGACATAATGCCTGAAGTCCTCATTTTTCATCGCATACCTGGCTATCATAGCCAAGTCGTAGGCCGTGCTGACATGGGCGTCATCGTGAAGGCCGTTAGGATTAACGAAGTTGGTGTCAAGGGCTCCAAGCTCTGCGGCTTTCCTGTTCATAAGCTTTGCGAATTCTTCTACGGATCCGGAGATATTTTTAGCGAAAGCCACCGCCGCATCGTTGGCTGATTCCAGCATCATACCGTACATGACTTCTTCAACTGTCACGTCTTCGCCTTCTAATAGATATATACGGCTGCCCTCCGTGAAAGGGGTCTCTGCATCGATTACCAGCTTGTCGGTCAATTGCAGGCTTTCGAGGGTCAGGATCGCCGTCATGATCTTGGTGGTGCTGGCTGGAAAATGTTTATCGTGGCTGTTTTTTTCAAAAAGAATCTTGCCTGTGGCGGCATCGATCAAAATCGCGCTTTGCCCTATAAGCTCGGGCTTGGCAGGGATCCCGTCGGCGAAGCAGGCAGATCCGAGAAAAACAGATATTGTAAGTAAAACAGATATCGCTCTTTTCATAATTATGTTCGGTCCTTATTATTTGAAAAAATAGTCCGTAAGCTCAAACCCGTTTTGGAATAAAAGTCCCCTGCTTCCGGATGTTTCTCCATATACCCGCCCGGTATCTTTTTCTTTTGATTCGGTGCTGTCATACAACATAAAAGGCACTGCTTCTCCCCGGTGTGTCCTGATACGTATCGGAGTCTGATGGTCAGGCAGTACAAGGAACTTAAAGCTTTCGCCGGTGCTTTTCAGATATTCGGTCACCGGCCCGGCTATTTTTTCATCGATCAGTTCAAGGCATTTTATTTTTCCGGCAAGGTCTCCCTGATGCGAGCATTCGTCAGGGCCTTCAAGATGAAGGAACACAAAATCGTTACCATTCCTGAAAGATCGGATTGCAGCTTCGGCCTTTCCTTCATAGTTCGTATGGATCGTACCTGTTGCCCCCTCAACGGCAACGGCCTTCATCCCTGCGCAAAGGCCTATCCCCTTTATCAGGTCTACTGCTGATATGGTGACCCCTTTTACCTGATATTTTTCAAAAATTGGCGTCAGCTTAGGTTTTTTCCCTTGCCCCCAGATCCAAATCGAGTTGGCTGGATTAAGTCCTTTTTTTACCCTCGCTAAATTTACCGGATGTTCGGATAAAAATCTATAGCTTGCTATCATCATATCTCTGATAGATTCCGAACCCCGGCCCTTCGGAAGATGATCACCTGTCTTTTTTCCCAACACATCATGTGGAGGCGTAAGGCGGTAATCAAGGCCGCCCTCGTGAACGATCATGGCATGGCGATAGCTGAATCCCGGATAGAATTTGATATGTTCCGTTTCAAAAGCTTTATTTACGGCCTCGATCAGCTCTTTGGCCTCTTCCGTGGTGATATCTCCGGCACTATGGTCTTCTATGATCAGCTCTTCGTATTCTCCGCTGCCTTTCAATGTAACCAAGTTGCAGCGGAATGCCACATCCGAATCGGACATATCAATACCCATGCTCACCGCTTCCAAAGGAGACCTGCCCGTATGGAATACCTTGGGATCATAACCCATTACCGATAGGTTGGCGGTATCGCTTCCCGGATCCATGCCCTCAGGGATGGTTTTTACGAGCCCCACCGTCCCCAGTGCCGCCATGGAGTTGATATTCTTAAGGTGAGCCGCTTCCAGCGGAGTCTTTCCGTCAAGGACTTCCATAGGTTCGTCGCCTGCCCCGTCTGTAACCAGAATCAGATATTTCATTTTTATCTTTCCTTTTCCATTTTATCATTCTTTCTAATTGCTATAAGTGCGACTGGCCCAATGAACGGAACTGGTGCCTCCGGCATTATTTTGCCGCATCGAATTTTACGGCATTGCTAATAGCGTAACCGATGTCCCTTATATTTTACTCAATCATCTAAAACGTTTTTCTGTTTAGGATTCGACAGTTTTCGCTGCTTACCGTATTAGTCTAACATAAAAAAGGCTGGTGGGACAAGGTTTGAGGATATTTTTTTAGATGCGGATTTTGATCATTTCAGTTTTAATCAATGAGAGCAGATTTAGTAGGATGCAGACTTGATTGAAAAGCTGACAAGCCTCGGAAAAGCAACCTAAATCAAACAAATTATCGATTTCCGTTGCTTTTGTGGTCAAAACTGGTGGTTAAATCAATGAAAAGCAACGGAAATTAGAGAAAAAGCTGTATTCCGTTGCTTTTTCAACGAAAAAGGCAACGGAAATCGTATAATTCTTAAAAACCCGTTGCTTTTAGGGTCAAAAAGAGCAGCAAAAGCCATAAAAAGCAACGGAAATTAGGAGAAAAGCCGTTTCCCGTTGCCTTTTAAGGTTCACATCAGAATCTAAGCTTCGTTTCAAATGCTTAGGTAAAAATGATTGCAAATGGACATTTTTATAATCATTGACAGGTATTTTCGTTTTTAACTGCGGCGATCATTGCACCTATTTCAATAAAAAGTTTCGCAATTTCAATACTTTATGGTATAATGTCCGCAATTCATTTGCAACTCGGAGGTTATTCAATGGGCACTGAAAACAGAGTATATAATTTTTCCGCAGGTCCTTCCATGCTTCCCCTTACGGTATTGGAACAGGCTGCTGAAGAAATGGTCAGTTACTGCGGTTCCGGCATGTCAGTCATGGAGATGAGTCACCGTTCAAAAGAATTCGCTAAAATTATTGAATCGGCAGAGCAGGATCTGAGAGATCTAATGTTTATTCCGGATTGTTACAAAGTACTGTTTTTACAAGGCGGCGGCTATCTGCA
>JAKJCD010000101.1:0-236 GCA_022706625.1 Bacillota bacterium
AGGGTGGCTTTCATCTGTGGATTCACCTTTTCTACAGCCGCTAAAACCGCTACTTTCGGGTTGCTGTTTTTCAAGGCGTGAGCCACTGCTACGGAGTTCTCAAGAATCTGCTTCTTTTGCTCTAAGTCGGGAGCAATGTTCATAGCAGCATCGGTAACATAAATAAACCGGTCGAAGCCTTTTATGGCAAAGACCGCCACGTGAGAAAGCACGTTCCCGGTCCTAAGTCCTGTTTC
>JAKJCD010000101.1:246-6665 GCA_022706625.1 Bacillota bacterium
GTTCAGCGCTGCTTTTAAAAGCACCGAGGTGTGCACCAAACCTTTCATAAGTATGTGCGCTTTGCCTGATGATACGAGTTCCACGGCACGCAGACAGGCTTTTCCTTTATCCTTCTCATCAATGATCTTGAACCCGCTCAGATCGATTTTCTGCCGTACTCCGATATCCAGGATTTCTTTAGCATCGCCTATAAGGACGGCGTCGGCAATGTCCTTTTGCCTTGCATCGTGTATAGCGGTCAGCACCTCCGCATCCTGGGCCACTGCCACTGCCACGGTCTGGGACTCATTATCCGCTGCGGCCTTTAGTATTTCATCAAAAGTTCTTATCATTCTTTGGTGTCTCCGATATTTTGAGCTTTTCCGGCATAGACGCAGGCATGTGCCGTTCACAGCACGCATTTATCCCGGCGGGTCGGTTATACTTCCAATATCCAGTTGTCCGGTGCCGGCTCTTCTCCGAACTGGATGCCGGTCAAAAGGTCATAGAGCGCCTTTGTCATCGGGCCCACTTCTTCATGATAATCAAAAAAATGCATTTTACCGTTGTACTCTATTCCGCCGATTGGCGTTATGACCGCAGCCGTTCCACAGGCTCCGGCCTCCTTGAATTCATCAAGCCTGTCTGCGTACACATCCCTTTCCTCGACTCTCTTTCCAAGATAGTTCCCGGCTAAATACATTATTGACTGCTTAGTAATGCTGGGGAGTATAGAGTCCGATTTTGGAGTTACCAGCGCCTGATCCCCGGTTATTCCAAAGAAGTTAGCTGCTCCCACCTCCTCGATCTTTGTATGTGTCATCGGATCGAGATAAATGCAATCGGTAAATCCGCCATCAACAGCCAGTTTGTGAGGATAAAGGCTTGCAGCATAATTCCCGCCTGCTTTGACCGCACCGGTACCGAAGGGCGCCGCCCTGTCGTAATCTGAAATGATAAAATTCACCGGCTTCATCCCGCCTTTGAAGTAAGGACCGACAGGCAGGCAAAATACTCCGAACATGTAGCTGCTGGCGGGCTTTACCCCGATATTATCTCCAATGCCTATAACATAAGGCCTTATATAGAGAGTGCCCATTCTGTGGGGCGGGATCCACCTTTCGTTTGCTCTTACCACCTTCAAACAGGCATCAATAAATTTCTCTTCCGGGATCCCGGGCATCAAAAGCCTTCGGCAACTCATGTTCAAACGCTTCGCATTCCTGTCGACACGGAAAAGAACGGTTTTTCCATTGACAGTCCGATAAGCTTTTAAGCCTTCAAAACACTGCTGTCCGTAATGAAGGGCCGTCGAGCCATCACTTATCGTAATGGTATTGTCTTCGGTAAGCCTGCCTTTGTCCCATTTTCCGTCTTGCCATAGCGATACATATCGAAAATCGGTTTTGATGTAGGAGAATCCAAGCTCGCTCCAATTGATGTCAACATGTGTTTTCATAGAGTACCTCTCATAGTTAATGATCATTGTGGCTTTGTCATAAAAAACATAGCAAAACAGATGCCAAAGATGTGCTGCTGAGATAAGAAGATGAAAACCTTATATTTCAACCATTTTTAAACCATTTAAAATTCTAAATTTTCTGACGCATGCAGCATACTGCAATGCAGTGCAAAATATTGCACGCAACTGAGTGCGGAAATTTGACTATTCCGCTGAGGATAGTATGATAATTATTGCATTAAGATATTGTTTTTGATAAAATAGAAACGACAATGGTAAAATTTACTATGTATAATAAAGGATGGGAGACATGCTTTCAATATTTAAATCTGAATTATTCAAGACAATATTGGACTGTATAAGCGACGGCATCCTGCTGATCAATAAAAAAGGGGAAATTATAATTTTCAATACGGTGGCGGAAAGGATTCTGGGTCACCATAAAATCGAAGCAGTAGGAAAGCAGATCGAGATAATAGTTCCGACCACGAAACTTCCTCTTATCATTGAATCCGGATTGTATGAATTAAATCAAACAGTATATATAAACAATACAAAATTGATAGTAGACCGGATCCCGCTTAAAGATAACAAAGATGAAACCATCGGAGCGGTCTCTATCTTCCGCCCGTTTTTGGAAGCCAGGGAGCTGCACAATGAAGTTTCCTCACTCATAGAAACAAGGACGCTGCTGCAGGCGATCATCAACTCCACGCTTGATGCCATCTCGGTGGTGAACGAAACAGGCAGGGTCATTTTGATCAATCCCGCATATACAAGGCTGACGGGTCTTACTGAGAAGGATGTGTTAAGCCAGCCTGCAACCGTTGATATCCCAGACGGAAGCGAAAGCATACATATGAAGGTATTGTCCACAAGGCAGCCCGTCGATAATGTCAGAGTTAAGCTTAATAAGAGAGACAAGGAAGTCATCGTGAACGTGGCCCCGATTTTCATAAATAATGAATTGAAGGGAAGCGTAGGGGTCTTGCATGATGTGTCCGAAGTCAAAAAGCTGACAAAAGAGCTGGCTGATGTTCGGAGGATTATACAGATACAGTCCAATGCCAAATATACTTTTGACGATTTTATCGGTTCAAGCCTGTCCCTGGGCTATGCCATTGAGCAGGCTAAGAGATCGACTCCTGCTTCTATCCTGCTCAGGGGCGAAAGCGGAACGGGGAAAGAGATATTTGCCCATGCGATACATAATCTGAGCAACCGGAAAAACAGAAAATTTGTAAGGGTCAACTGTGCAGCTCTCTCGGAAAACCTGCTTGAAAGCGAGCTTTTCGGTTATTCCGAAGGGGCGTTTACCGGGGCCAAGCACGGCGGGAAACCAGGCTTTTTCGAAGTAGCCGACGAGGGCACCTTGCTCCTGGATGAAATCGGTGAGCTGAGCCCAAATCTGCAAAGTAAGCTGCTGCGCGTCCTGCAGGAAAAAGAAATGATCCGGGTGGGAGATACCAACCCCATTTCCGTTGATGTACGCATCATCGCCGCTACCAATGCCAACCTGGAGAAACTTATCGAAAACGGCAAGTTCAGAGAGGACCTGTATTACCGCATCAATATGATACAGATAATGATCCCGCCCTTAAGGCACCGCAAAGAGGATATTTCTCAATTGGCCCAATATTTGATCAGGAAGCTCAGTATCGAATTCGGAAGGAACACCGTATCTCTTTCGGAATCTGCCTTGGAAATACTGGAGGGATATGATTGGCCGGGAAACGTCAGAGAGCTTGAGAATATACTGGGAAGAGCTCTTATTAATATGAAGCTCAACGAAACGGTTTTGAATGCTTCCCACCTTCCGCACCTGAGAATGAAAACCGCCGCCCCTGAAGAGGCCGAAGGTTTATCGGCGGAGGCTTGCGATAAAGAGAACCATACATATAACGAGCTCTTCGATTCCTGGGAAAAGCAAATGCTGTCCCGGCTCATGCTCCGCATGGAAGGCAACAAAACAAAGGCGGCAAAGCATTTAAACATCTCGATTCGCAGCTTATATTATAAACTGGAAAAGCACTTCGGAGCTCAATAAGTCGCGATGCTTCTATAAAATCAACTCTCCTATATTGTAAACAAGAAAAGCTGCCACCCAGGCCACGACGGTTTGAAAGGACACCGTCGCCAGCGCCCCCAATATGCTTCCCATTTCCCTTCTTGCCGCGGCCATCGCTGCCACGCAGGGCATGTAAAGAAGAGAGAAAATCAGAAACGCAAAGGCGGACAGGGGAGTGAATACCTCCGCCATCAACAATGGAAGTGATGCGGAGTCAGGGGCATTCAGCAGTATGGCAAAGGTGCTGACCACCGCTTCTTTGGCGGAAAGGCCGGTTATCAGGGCGGTAGCGGCACGCCAATCTCCGAAGCCTAAAGGAGCAAACACGGGAACCGCAAGAGTACCGATGCTTGCCAGCATGCTCCGGTCGCTGCTCTCGACCATATTGAAACCCGTGTCGAAGCTTTGCAGCAGCCATATCACGATGGTGGCAAAAAAGATTATTGTAAATGCTCTTCGTATAAATCCTGCGATGTTTTCCCACATTCTAAGCCACACGCTTTTCATGACCGGCATCCTGTAATTCGGAAGCACCATAATAAAAGGCACCGGCTTACCGCTGAAAATAGTGCTTTTTAACAACAAAGCGCAAATGATGGCTACAATGACCCCCGTTATGTAAAGTGAAAACATTACGAGTGCTTTATGCCCTTCAAAGAAAGCTGCCGTGAACATGGCATAAATCGGCAGTTTGGCGCTGCAGGACATAAAGGGCACCAGCAGAATGGTCATATAGCGGTCGCGCTTGCTGGGAAGTGTTCTTGTAGCCATTATAGCGGGCACGGAACATCCGAAGCCCAACAGCAAAGGAACAATGGAGCGGCCTGAAAGGCCCAGCCTCCTAAGCAGTCTGTCCATAAAAAATGCGACTCTCGGTATATATCCGCTGTCTTCCATTATTGAAAGCAGGAAAAACAGTATAGTAATTATTGGCAGGAAAGACATCACGCTTCCTACTCCCACAAAGACACCGTCTATGATAAGTGAATGTAGGACCGGACTGATGTTCGTATTGCTCAAAGCCTCGTCGGTAATGTCAGATAGACGGTCGATGCCGGCGCCCAGCAAATCGCTGAGGCTAGTTCCAAGCGCTCCGAATGTAAGCCAGAAGATGAAAAGCATGATGCCGAGGAAAATAGGAAGAGCCAGGTATTTATGCGTCAGGATCTCGTCGATTTTAACGGAGCGCAGATGCTCCTTGCTCTCTCCTGTTTTAGTGATGATTCGGCCACAAACATCCTCGATAAAGCAATAGCGCATGTCTGCCATTGCCGCTTCTCTGTCCGTGCCTAAGTGGAACTCCATGTCGTCTACGATATGCTGTATTATGTCTATGTCGGGCTCATGAAGGTTCAACCTGTCCAGGATCAAATCGTCTCCTTCCACCGTTTTTGTGGCGGCATATCGGAGAGGAAGTTTAGCTTCCATCGCCTGCTCTTCGATCAGATGGGAGACCGAATGGATGGCATTGTGGACGGGACCGGTGCAAAAGTCGATTTTTTGTCGGACCGTCCGCTTTCCGGCGGTTTCTATGGCACTATGAATAAGGTCGTGTATCCCTTCATTTTTGCTGGCGGAAATGGGAACTACAGGCACGCCCAATGCTTGAGAGAGTCTTGGAATGTCAATAAAGACACCGTTATTGCGCACTTCGTCCATCATATTGAGCGCGATTACCAAGGGAGTCTCGAGTTCTAAAAGCTGCAGAGTAAGGTAGAGATTTCTCTCGATATCGGTTGCATCGACGATATTGATGATAACGTCGGGCTTCTGATCAATGATGTAGTCTCTTGAGACTATTTCTTCTGTACTGTATGGTGCAAGGGAGTAGATGCCCGGGAGATCGATGACTTTAACACCTTTATGGCCTTTGACGCAGCCTTCTTTGCTTTCTATCGTTACTCCGGGAAGGTTGCCTACCTTTTGGCTGCTTCCTGTTAACTGGTTAAAGAGTGTGGTTTTGCCGCTGTTGGGGTTGCCGACCAGTGCTACGTTTATGTTCATTCAGCCACCGCCTCGATGATTATATGCCTGGCATCTTCTTTGCGCAAAGTGAGCTCAAAATTTCGAAGATATAGCTCAATGGGATCACCCAAAGGGGCAGTTTTGCGTACCATTACTACGGTATTCGGAGTAAGTCCCATATCAAGGAGGTGGCGGCGCAGCGCACCTTCGCCGCGAACAGCCAGTATGCGGGCCTTCTCCCCCGGTTTAAGCAGATCCAGGCTCATACCATCGCAGGAATCTTGTCCCCTGTGACGCCGGCAAGTCCCGCGGTGATTCTTTCCTTCAGCTGATTGATAACATTTATTGTGACGTCTGCTAAAAAACATTAAATACTCCTTTGTACTGTTATGATTATTATGCTACTTTTAACTTCCGTGATTTAATACTGTGTATCAAACTGAGGGACGACTCGAAGCGAGTTAGCATATGCTAACATCATGATACATTTTAAATACGACAGTGTCAATAAGATAAAGTGACACGTCACAATTAAATTTCCGGCGGCCAGTGAGGCACGGGGTGGCAAACAAAGCGTCCCCGTGCCTCACTATGAGAAATTCTACGGAAACTCAAGTGAGCATAAAGTTGACGCACAGACACTGAGCCTATATAATACTTTTGTGGCAGGGCTGCGGTTGTTTGCCTATACATTTAGCCGCACTTAGAATGAAAGGGAAAGGCCAATGGAAAGAATAGTTGGAACGGTCGTAAGGGGGCTTAGGGCACCCATTATTCGCCAGGGAGACGATCTTGAAAAGATTGTGATAGATACGGTTATGATGGCTTTCGAAGAGGGAGGCTATGCGCCGAGGGACAAGGATGTGCTTTGCATAACGGAAGCTGTGGTAGCGCGCGCTTTCGGAAACTATGCCACGGTGGATCAATTGGCGGCTGATGTGAAA
>JAKJCD010000102.1 GCA_022706625.1 Bacillota bacterium
AAGTTTCTTTTATGTAATTGGACAGATAAGAGATGCTGAGATACTCTTTAGCAGCGATGTTAGCTAAGGTCAGCTTTTCCTTGTAATGGATTGTTATATAATCAATTATTTGATAAACTCTCGTCTTGGAAACGTTGATATTTCGTTGAAGGATTATATCATGACTGCCGTTTTCACCTCTCTTGTATTTGTAGGATTGAAACGCATCCAGCAAAAGCCTGAGCAGTTCAATGACATTCTTTTCGATTTCAAGATCCGAAGGCGAAGGAGATATGTACAATTCAAATAACTTTGCTAAAAGGAATCTCAGATATGCGATTTCTAATGAATAACTATCCTTCTCTAAAAAACTATCGCAAATAAAAAAAGCATTGTCAATATCTGCGAAGAACTGTTTGTAATAGTCTCGGTCAATATGTATTGTCAAAACTATGCTGCTCTCATCGTCTGAAACTATCTTGTGAGGATCGTTTGCATTGAAAATATATACATCTCCGAAATTGAGAGTATGGGTCAAAGCGGAATCGGAGATCACTATGGTTCCGTTGAGCACTGCTATAATCTCGATGCAGTTTTTATGAAGATGAAAGGGATAATAGGCAATGCTCTCCAGCATAACTCTAATCCTGGAGTTAAGCTTAAAACCGATGGGTGCTTCATATTGCATAGTGTTAGGCTCCAAACTAAATATATTAGACATATTATAGCAAATGATTACACCAAATACAATGAATAACTACACCTTTCAAGTTATTATTAAGTATAAGATAATAGAAAACGGATTGTGTTGTATTTATTAGGAGGTGAGTAAAATGGCTGATTTATACGATGAGATGAGGAATTCAGTATTGGAAGGTGATGAAGAACTGGCTATCGAATTGGCAGAAAAGGTGCTTACCGAAAAAGGGAATGCCATGATGGCCATGAACGAAGGCTTTCTAAATGGGATCCAGGAAGCAGGGCGGCTGTTTGAAGACGGAGAGTACTTTCTGCCCGATTTGATTTTTGCGGCAGATGCGCTGAAATCTGCTCTGCGTGTGCTGGATAGCGAACTTAAAAAAAATGAGGGTGAATCGGTTAAATCAAAAAAGATAGTGCTTGCCACAGTTCAAGGAGACATTCATGACATAGGCAAAACCATTGTAGGGACAATGATGACTGCTAACGGATACGAGGTCCATGATCTTGGCGCAGATGTAAAAAATGAAGAGATAATCAGAGCCGTAAAGGAAATAAAGCCTGAGATCGTTGGGTTGTCAGCCCTTCTCACAACAACAATGGAAGAGCAAAAGAACATTATAACTATGCTGGAAGAGGAAGGTATCAGGAACACGGTTAAGGTTATAGTGGGAGGTGCTCCTGTCAATCAGAACTGGGCTGATAAAATAAAAGCTGACGGGTATTCCGACAATGCTATTTCCGCTGTTAAGCTGGCTGACGAGCTGACTGCTTAAGGAGGTTATTGAGAATGAAGATGAATGCATACGCTTTGAGCGATGAAGAAATTAGAATCATCCATAACGACAGCTTGCAGATCCTTGAGGAAGTAGGGGTTAGAATTCCGGTAGAAAAGGCCTTGGAGCTCTTAGAAGCCGGAGGCGCCAAGATCGATTGGGAAAAAAAGAATGTAAGCATCCCTCGGGAAATGGTAGCTAAGGCATTAGATATAACTCCGAAGGAATTCACTTTGGGAGCAAGAAATCCTGAGTTTGATTTTGCTATGCCATCCTCTTACACGGCTTTTACCTTGGATGGCGCAGGGGCCAACGTTATCGATTATAGGACCGGTAAAAGAAGGGAGGCTGTCTTACAGGATGTAGCCGATGCAGCCCGAGTGTTTGAAGAAGTAGAGCTGGGCAAAGTTCTTTGGTCTCCGGTAGTGCCATATGATGTCCCGGGCGGACCCTGCGGGATTTTGAATACGGCGACATCCTTCATGAACAGCAGCAAGCATGTGCAGGATGAGGTAAAGACGCTTGATGAAGTCCAATATGTAATAGAAATAGCCAAAGCAATTTTAGGATCAGAAGAAGAGGTGATCAAAAGGAAAATATATTCAGCAACATATTGTACTGTGGCGCCTCTGTGCCATGATGAGGAGATGCTGGAAGCTACAATGGAATTGACAAAATACAAGGCTCCCGTCCTGATCCTTCCTATGCCGGCATGCGGCAGCACAGGGCCTGCAAGCCTGTATTCAAATATAGCTGTCGCCAATGCGGAGGCTCTTTCCGCAATAACAGTATTCCAATTGATGACACCGGGCACACCGTTGATTTTCGGCGCCGCTTTGGGGATCATCAATATGAGAAACGGGATCTTTTTAGAGGGAGCGATGGAAACGGCACTGCAGTTAAGCGCAATGGGCCAGATGGGAAAATACTATGGGATGCCTACGATAATCGCAGGTTGCTTAACCGACGCCAAGGAGCTTGGAATGCAGGCGGATATTGAAAAAGTAATGACTTGCTTGCCTCTTGTACTTGGCGGCGTTGATGCGGTCAACGGAGCAGGTCTTATTGAAAGCAGCATGACTATGTCTTTTGAACAGATGCTGATCGATGGTGAGATCGGATTGATGTGCAACCGCATGAGTGCAGGAATAGAGGTCAGCGATGAAAAGAACTTTTTCATGGATATTAAGGAAGTCGGACCGGGAGGACATTTTCTAAAAAGAAAGAATACAAGAACCGCAGTCCGGAGCAGTGAATTCTTTACGCCGGAATTGGCAAACAGATCAACCTATAGTGAGTGGCTAAAACTGGGTTCACCCAGCATGTTCTCCGAGGCTCACAAGAAGGTCGAAAAAATCCTGTCCGGCGAATTGAAAAATCCATTGAGTCCATCAACAGAGAAAGTGATAAAGGAGATAATGGAGGAAGCTAAGGCTAAGCTGAGATGACAACGGAACGGTTGCGAATGGAGAGGTGATCAAATGAAAAGGAACATGAAAACTTGGTTTTTAGAAGCATTGAATGCGGAAGAGAAAAAAGCAATTCCTATATTATCTTTCCCGATAGTTAATAAAATGGGGATAACCGTCTCGGAATTGCTTAACAGCAGTGAGTCTCAGGCGAGGGGGATGAAGGAGATTGCGGATTCCGTTGATTCATGGATTTCAGTCAGTTTTATGGATCTATCTGTAGAGGCTGAGGCTTTCGGAGCAAAAGTCAGATTTGAAGAAAATGAAGTTCCTACTGTCATAGGGAAATTGCTGGAAAGCCACGAGGATGCAGATGCACTGAAAATCCCGGAAGTAGGCTCTGCCAGAACAGGGATGTATGTAGATGGGATCAGGCTGGCAGTAGATATCATTGAGGATCGTCCTGTCCTGGCGGGATGCATCGGTCCATTTTCGCTGGCAGGGCGCCTCATGGATATAACGGATATATTGATCAAATGCCGCAAAGATCCGGAAATGGTGCATAAGGTTCTGGACAAAGCTGCCCGGTTTTTAATAAACTATGCTAAAGCATATAAGGGTGCAGGAGCAAACGGGATTTTTATGGCAGAACCTCTGGCCGGGATCCTTTCTCCAAAACTGATACAGGAATTCTCTACGGATTATGTAAGAAAAATAATCCAAGAAACGCACGATGAATACTTTGCAGTGGTATATCACAATTGCGGAAACAGCGTGTTGCATTTGATCGACTCCATATTGACCTGCGGCGCTGATGCATATCACTTTGGCAATGCTGTAGATATGGAAAAGATTATGGGCAGGCTTCCTAAAGATGTTATTGCAATGGGAAACATAGATCCGGCAATCCAGTTTTGTATGGGGACTCCTGACTCGATCCGCGAAGAGACCTTAAAATTAATGAATGCCTGTACCCCTTATAAAAACTTCATTATTTCATCAGGCTGCGACATTCCTCCCAAGAGTCCATGGGAAAATATTGAGGCGTTTTTTGCGGCGGTAGAGGAGTTTTATGCATAAGAAGAGATGACAATGACAAAAGACAGACATGACATGTGATAATGTGGTGTCAAGGGGATGGGTGTTGTGTCATCCCCTTGACAGACAATACCCGGCGATTTCTTCATAAGCTTCGTGGTATCTGATCCTTTTTTCAACTGCCCAAAGCGCTTCGAAATCTGATAAATATTCTCCTTTATATAGCGACAAAAGCTTTTTGGCTAGCTCTTTGGAATTCCGCAGCTTGAATTTTTCATACATTCTTTCATATAGGTCGTTATCACAATCAATTTCTTCCCGGCATATAAAATAGTGGTTTTCCCGGCAGATAACTGATTCTTCCATACCTGCACGTTTAAGATCATTTTTTAAATGAGTCAGGTTAACTGAAATAAGGTTTTTTATATTAATGGCCTCCGATTCCTGCCATATTGCATTATATATTTGTTCCTTTGTAGCTCCACGGTTACCTGCATTAAGCAGAAAGGCCAAAAGCTCCCGTTCCTTTTTCGACCTGAATTTAATAGGCTTTTGCCTGTCTTTGTCCTGATAAGCGGCAAAACCGCCCAAAGTATCAATATATACTTTTTTTGGATTATATCCGGAAAACTCCATCAGTTGTTTTGTAATCTCAGGTTCCACCCCGTTGTTATAAGCAAATTCAAGGATTGTATCGTAAGCCTTCCGCATCCTGAAATACTCATAAAGCCCATTTTCGAAGCAAAGCTTAAGATAACGCCTTGTCAGCTGGGTTGCCTTATTATGATCCTTTGTCGCTATTGCCGCTCTTGCAAGTATTCCATAGGACAGTGACGGGTGAAGCATAATATTGGCTTTTTCACCTGCTTCTATGCATAGGATGGCGCATTTAACAGCATTCGGATAATCGGATATGGCCGAATAGTAACCCATGAGCCTGGCAAGGACAACGTTCTTCAAATATGTCCCCGCATTATCAAGGTCATTAAAAATCTCTTTTACAATATTTTCTTTCGGAGCATCAGTAAAGATTAAACTATAAGTAAGCCGCTGCATTTTCGCCCAATGCATCTGAAAATCAGTTTTACGGTAAAGAGGCGCATACTCGCATGCCAATGTAAAATACTTGGCTGCGGCCTCAAAGGAAGCATTTTCGCCGTTCATTTTGTCAATGAAGGCATTTTGGTAATGAATCTCGGCAGCCACCAAGTAGCATGCCCACATTTCTTCATAGTTGCCTGTATTCCTGAGCCGCTGAAAATCTTGTGACAATACGGAAAGAGAACGATTTCTGTCCCCCATCATCTGATAAGCCTTGGCGGCATAGATGCCGGTACTATGCATGCCAAGGTATTTCAACTCGTCTGTAGAAATTCCAAGGGATTTTTCATAATAATAAACAGATTCCTTCATGTTGCCTGCAAAGAAGTATATTGTGCACAAATACCTCTCGAACCAAAGCATGACCTTCAGATTGCCTGCATTGGCACAAGCTTCTATCATTTTTCGGGCAAGAGAATAAGCTTCGTTTATCCGGGAATTCCAGCATAGGTTGTACAGCTTTTCAATGACGACCGAATAAGCAAGTTCGTTGGCTTGATCGTCAAGCTTTGTAATCAGCTTGTCAAGCAGCTTGTTTGATTTCTCAAAGGAGACAAAATTGCGGAGCACCCTTGCCTTATGCAGCATGGCTTCAAAGTACAGATCGCTTTCGTCACTGCTTATTGAAGGTAAAGCTGAGTCAAGGCATGCTTTAGCCTGGACAAAACTACCCATAACCGATAGAAATGCGCCTTTTGCTACAAGCAGCTCCGGGCTCAATTCGAAAGCAGCATTGTCGAGTGCCTGGAACCATATTCGGAGTTCATGAAAATTACCAGCCTTTATAAAATCCTTGTAGCATGATAGGATTATTTTTTCCACCAGCTTGAAGTCTTTTGAGTCAATGGCATTTTGGGCTGCTCTTGAATATTGCTCTTTATCAAAATAAAACTGGGCTGCTTTCTGCAGCAGCAAAGGTTTTAAAGATTTTTCCTCTGTATCCAGCAGGCTGTTTCTGAAGAGCGCATGGTAACGGTAGAATCCTTCACCAGTCTTAATGGTGAACATATTACGGGAAACAAGGCTTTCCAGCATGAGTTTTGTGTTTTTTTTGTTCAGGACCACATCCAGCATCTCTGCGTCCAGCTCCACAAAGAAGGCGGATTTTTTAACGAAATCCACCATGCCTGAGCTCAAATTACTGATGCATTCCTGGAAAAGGTAAGAATGCAGGGCTCCGTTCCCGTAGGATGGAATGTCCAAGACAGATATACCATTCTCCAGTAATACCTTGAAGGAGCCAACGGCAAGCGGCCACCCCTCCGTCGAACAGTAAAGGCCAGGATCGTCAAAGCCTAGGATATAGGCGGTTTCCTCCCTTGTAAAGGCAAGCTCCCTTTGAGTCACCTCCAGGATTTCACCCCTTATTTTGAGCGGTAAATAATCACTGCCCGGAGCTTCTCTGCTGCTGAAACAGATTCTGGTGTTTTTAGGAGGATACTTGGTCAGATAGGCCAAAAACTTTTTGATTCTGATTTCTTCAATCGTATGCAAATCGTCAAGAATCAGAACAAAATCTTTGGGAATGTTTTCAATACCGCATATCAGTGAACCTGCAAGTACAGAATCGAAGTTATCCTTCTCGGAAAAGGGCAGGTATTCCGATACCGTAAAGTCA
>JAKJCD010000103.1:0-6264 GCA_022706625.1 Bacillota bacterium
AGTTGCGCCCGCCGGGAGTTATAATACAGGGCGATAGGAATAGGAGTCAAGGACGAATCGATCGCTTCTTTTCGGGTTAAAATTATATCAAATATTGAAAAGGATCCAGTCATAGCATAGAATTATATTGCGAATCGCATTAATTTATTAAGGAGAAATGTTATGGATAATCTAAAAACAACCTCCATATATCCGGTTTATGAAAAATACGGAGGAAAATTGGTGGACTATGCCGGTTGGTCAATGCCGGTAGAGTTCTCCGGCCTTACTCTTGAACATGAAGCCGTGCGAACTGCTGCCGGGCTTTTTGATGTTTCCCATATGGGTGAGGTCGAGGTGAAAGGGAAAGAGGCTGCGCCATACCTTCAGAACCTCCTCACCAATAATATTGAAATTATGAATGACAATCAGGTGATTTATACCTTCATGTGCTACGAGAGCGGCGGTGTGGTGGACGACTTGCTGGTCTACAGGTATTCCCGGGATCATTATCTTCTTGTAGTAAATGCGGCAAATATGGAGAAGGACTATCAATGGATGCTCGATCAAAGTAAGGGGTACGATGTTGATATAAACAACCTTTCACACCGGATTTCCGAAATGGCCCTGCAGGGACCAAAGGCTGAAGCAATACTTCAAAAGCTCACAGACACGGATCTTTCAAAAATCCCTTCATTTTATTTGATGCAAGATGTGCAGATCGCCGGGGCAAGCTGCCTGTTGTCAAGAACCGGCTATACCGGCGAAGACGGCTTTGAGATTTATTTAGGACATGAGGATGCCCCATTGGTATGGGAGAAGATATTGGAAGCGGGCAAGACCGACGGTGTCGTTCCGGTGGGCCTTGGTGCCAGAGACACCTTGCGTTTTGAAGCTGCTCTCCCTCTTTATGGCAACGAAATCTCTCAAGATATATCGCCCCTTGAGGCCGGTCTGGGATACTTTATTAAATTCGACAAGGGGGATTTTATCGGGCGTGAAGCGCTCTTTAAACAGAAACACGAAGGAACCTCAAGAAAATTAGTGGGCTTTGAAATGATAGAAAACGGAGTACCGAGGCATGGCTACGATGTGCTTTCTGAGGGTACAGCCATCGGCTTTGTTACCACCGGCTATTATTCCCCCACCCTTGGCAGGAACATCGGCTTCGCTCTTGTAAAGAAAGAATATGCCGAGCTTGGAAACATCATCGATATCCAAATCAGAAAAAGGGTAGCTAAAGCTAAAATAGTCGATAAAAGGTTCTATGCTAAAAATTATAAAAAATAAGCAAAAATTGTTTATAGCCAATAGGCGATTTATGTAAAATAATTATTATAGGAACAAATAAGCGGAGGTAAAAGAAATGGTAACAATGGAAGGTTTGTATTATTCGGAAGACCACGAGTGGGTAAGAGTCGACGGCAGCAGAGCAACAATCGGGATCACGGATTATGCACAGCATGCGCTGGGAAAAATCGTCTATGTGGAGCTCCCTGAAATGGATGAGTATTACAAGGCCGGAGATGTTTTTTGCGTCGTTGAGTCCGTGAAGGCTGCTTCCGATTCCTTTGCTCCGGTATCGGGAAAGGTCATTGAGATTAATGAAGAATTGGAGGATTCCCCTCAACTTTTGAACGAGGGACCTTACGAAAACTGGATCACTGTCATTGAAATGGATGACCCTACTGAGCTGGAGAATTTGATGGACGAGGACGCCTACAAAGTATTCTGCGAAAAGGAGGAATAAAATGCACAGGTATATCCCAAACACCGATGGGGATGCTTTGGCGATGATGGATGCCATCGGAATAATATCCATGGACGAACTCTTCCGGAATATTCCTGACAACCTGAAACTTTCTGCGGATTTGAAGCTTGATCCCGGCCTTTCCGAGCCCGAGATCGAGCAGAGAATGAAAGAGCTTGGCGGAAATAACAGGTCTGTTAACGATCTTGTCTGCTTTCTCGGAGCAGGGGCTTATGATCACTACATCCCATCGGTGATCAAACATCTGGCAAAACGCTCTGAGTTTTATACCGCATATACGCCATATCAGCCGGAGATAAGTCAGGGAACTTTGCAGGTCATCTTTGAATACCAGACAATGATTTGCGGGCTTACCGGCATGGACGTCAGCAATGCTTCGCTTTACGACGGGGCCACCGCCTGCGCAGAAGCTGCCATCATGGCTGCAGACAGCACAAGGCGGAGCACCATACTGGTATCTAAGACGGTAGACCCGGAGACGCGCAGGGTACTTGAAAATTACATGCACTTCCGGAATATCGAGATCAAGGAAATACCGATGTCAGAGGGTGTTACCGATCCGGAAGCACTGAACACTCTTATCGGTACAGACAGCGCAGCTGTCATAGTCCAGAGTCCAAACTTTTTCGGCATTATCGAAGACCTGACCGAGATAGAGAGAATAACCCACGACAACAAGTCACTTTTGATTAGTTCGGTGGATCCCATATCCTTGGCAGTCTTGAAAAAACCAGCGGAATACGGCGTAGATATCGCAGTGGGTGATGCCCAGGCACTGGGCAATAATCTGAATTACGGAGGACCCTATTTAGGATTTATGGCCGTGACCTCAAAGCTTATGCGCAAGATGCCCGGCAGAATAGTCGGGCAATCTCTTGATGCGGACGGCAGACGAGCCTTTGTACTTACCCTGCAGGCCAGGGAACAGCATATCCGGCGCTACAAAGCCACTTCCAACATCTGCTCCAACCAGAACCTGAATTCCCTTATCGCCTCCATCTATATGGTCACCCTGGGGAAAAAAGGTCTTATGGAGGCAGCCTATCAATGTACTGAAAAAGCCCATTATGCGGCAAACAGGCTGACGGCATCAGGCAAATACAAATTGGCATTCAAGCAACCGTTCTTTAAAGAGTTTGCTTTGATCGGACCGGCAGATGCAGATCTTATAAACAAAGAGCTTATCAAGGATAACATCTTAGGCGGCTATAACCTCAACAGGGATTACGGGATCCAAAACGGCGTCCTTCTCTGCGTGACAGAAAAGAGGACCAGGTATGAAATAGACCGGCTTGCAGCTCTGATGGAGGTGCTCTCATGAAGAAGTATGATAAATTGATCTTCGAGATCTCAAGAAAGGGCAGGTGTGCCTTTAGCCTTCCGGAAAGCGATGTCCCGCGCGTCCCTCTTGAAGACCTGATCCCCTCTCATTTGCTTACAAAAGAGGAGGTAGACCTGCCTGAAGTCAGCGAGGTTGATGTAGTCAGACATTATACCCTGCTGTCCAATAAAAACTACGGCGTAGATACCGGGTTCTATCCTCTGGGCTCTTGCACTATGAAATACAACCCAAAAATCAACGAAGATATGTCTTCTCTTGATTGTTTCGCCAATCTGCATCCCTATCAGCCTGAGGATACTGTACAAGGAGCTTTGGCCCTCATGTATGAGCTGGATAACATGCTCTCTGAAATCAGCGGCATGACAAGGGTATCGCTGCAGCCGGCCGCAGGAGCTCACGGGGAAATGACCGGGCTGATGATCATCAAGGCCTACCACGAAAACCGAGGCGATACCAAGAGAACGAAAATCATTGTGCCCGACTCTGCACACGGTACTAACCCCGCCAGTGCCGCTGTCGTGGGTTTCGACATTATCGAAGTCAAATCCGCGAAGGACGGTACCGTCGATATGCAAAGCCTCAAGGAAGCACTGAGCGACGAAGTGGCAGGGTTGATGCTGACAAACCCCAACACTTTGGGACTCTTTGAGAAAAACATTAAAGAAATCGCAAATCTGGTCCATGAAGCGGGAGGCCTGCTGTACTATGACGGAGCCAATATGAATGCTATTATGGGCATCGCAAGGCCTGGAGATATGGGCTTTGATGTGATCCACTACAACCTGCACAAGACATTTTCCACCCCTCACGGAGGAGGCGGCCCCGGATCCGGTCCGGTGGGCGTAAAGGAACATCTAGTAGAATTCCTGCCGGTTCCAATAGTAGAAAAATCCGGCGACAGGTATTTTCTGGATTACGAAAAGCCCCTATCGATCGGCAAGGTCAAAAGCTTTTATGGGCATTTCGGTATTATGATCAGGGCCTACACATATATACTTGCCATGGGGGCGGCCGGCTTACGAGAAGCCAGCCAAAAGGCAGTCCTGAATGCCAACTATATGATGATCCGGCTGAAAGATCATTACAAGCTGCCCATTGAAGAGGTTTGCATGCATGAGTTCGTATTAGGAGGATTAAAGGAGGAAACAAACGGCGTGATCACCCTTGATATCGCAAAGCGTCTCCTTGACTATGGTTATCACCCGCCTACGATCTACTTCCCTCTTATCGTCCATGAGGCCATGATGATAGAACCGACTGAGACAGAAAGCCGCGAGACATTGGATGAATTCATCGAAGCTTTGATAAAAATAGCAAAGGAAGCAAAGGATGATCCGAATATGTTGAAAGAAGCTCCTCATAATACCCCGGTTCGCAGGATAGACGAGGCCCTGGCGGCCAGGAGCCCCATATTGAAATGGCAAAAGGAATGAGGTGATTTTATGTTTGCAGCAGACAGGAATTATGAAAAGGCTTTTAAAGATGCTATTTCCTCTTCCCTTAAGGAAAGGACGGCAAGCGCCTGCTCCACGTGAAACCCCGCAAGTGTGCTTGCAAGCCCGTGGGGCGTCAGGGAAGAAGTAAGTCCGGATAGCGCAGACGGTCTGAAAGAGTATATCTCGGCTTTGGAAGGTTCAAAGCTGATGCTGGACAGCGGAGAGACCGTTGAAGTGTTGAAAGCTGATGTAAAAGAAAGAAAGGGTGAAGCGGTGCTATTATTCCGCTATCAGCTGGTTAAAGATTGAAAAGACAGGCATCTTCAGGTTTCAAAGTAACGCAGATTCGAAGATGCCGGGGATCAAAGGATAAAACTTGAGGTATATTGTAAACAGCAGCACAGACCCCTATTTTAATATTGCTCTGGAAGAGTATTGCCTTATGAATGTGGATCCCGGAGAAAGCTATTTCCTGCTCTGGCAAAACGATCCTTCTATTATCATAGGCAAAAACCAGAACACCCTGGAAGAAATAAATCCAGGATTTGTTGAAAAGCGGGGCATCAAAGTCGTCAGGCGCATCTCCGGCGGGGGAGCAGTCTATCACGACCTTGGCAATCTAAACTTTACTTTTATTTCAGATGTTGACCCGGAAAGGAGCACGGATTTCGCAGTTTTTGCCAACCCAGTGATAAATGTCTTAAAAGAATTAGGCGTAGATGCCATGCTTCTCGGCAGGAACGACATCATCGCTTACGACAGGAAAATATCCGGCAATGCCCAGAGGCTCTACCGCAAAAAATTCCTTCAGCACGGGACACTGCTCTTCGATGTGAATATCGAAGACCTCGCTGAAGCATTGAATGTCTCATCGGACAAAATCCAGTCTAAAGGTATAAAATCAATAAGGAGCCGCGTGGGTAATATCCGGGAGTTTCTGAAAGAAGACATGTCTATAGATGAGTTCAGGGAGCGGCTGCAAAAAAGGCTGTCCGATGATTACAATTCAGAAGAGATTAAGCTGTCAGCCAAGGATCTGGCTCAGATAACCGAAACCGCCCGTAATAAATTTGCATCATGGGCCTGGACTTACGGCGAATCTCCGCCTTTCAACTACCGGTTCGAAAAAAGATTCACCGGCGGAAAGGTTGGGGTATTCATCCATGTAAAAGAAGGTTTTATCACAAGCTGCAAGTTCTACGGAGACTATTTGAGCATCCTGGACTCCGAAGAAATCGCTGCTGCCTTGATAGGGCTGAGGTATGACCGGCAAAAATTGGAGCAGGCTTTGGCGGGTATTGATCTCTCCCACTATTTCGGAGCCATAACCCAAGACGAACTGCTAACAGTCCTCTTTTCGGAATAGAAGCATGTTCTTGATCTTAAATTCAGAAATTAAATCAAGTTATAGATGGCATTGCCCCCGGCGGCAGATGCTACATTTCTGGCACCGGCAAGGTGGGTTGGGGTTGGAGCGGCGGCTACAGTTCTTGTCCTTTGATTAATCTGTGCAGACATTGAACTAATACTAACTAAAAGTTATTTAATTGGATAATTTCACATTGCAAACGTCGCTCAAACGACTATAATAAAGCTGTAATTCCCCAAGGGAAGGGCTGTTTGATGATGGAATACATATCAACTATGGAGGCTTCAGAAAAGTGGGGCGTTTCTCTCAGGCAGGTGCAGCGGCTTTTAGCCGCTAACAGGATACCCCGCGCTAAAAAATACGGAAG
>JAKJCD010000103.1:6282-6576 GCA_022706625.1 Bacillota bacterium
CCGATCCGCGCAGAGAGAAAAAGCCACCGGGACAATCTCTGTCCTCCGAGCTTGCCCATATGATTGAGGCCACTTCCGTACCCATGCCATCCCATAATCCCGATGTGATTTTAAAAATCGTGAAGGAGGAAAAGCCGCGGCTCCAATACGAGGGCGAGCTTGCCTATCTGCGAGGCGATTTCGCGCGTGCAATGTGCTGTTACGATAAAACCGAAGGGGACGAAGCGGCAAGGCTGCGTGCGTCCCTGGTAGCGGTCGCGTCGGCTATCAGCCTGGGAGATTACAGCTTTATTA
>JAKJCD010000104.1 GCA_022706625.1 Bacillota bacterium
TGATGGTAAAAGCAACGGATATTCGTTTATATAGTAAAATCCGTTGCTTTTTACCATATACTGTTAGTTGGATTTGTTTCGACTTTCCGCATAAGGCCTTCCCTGTGCTGATATTAAAGATATTTACTGCTGAGATGGACAAAAGAAAAAAGAGAAATACTGGAGCTGAAGTGGAGTTAAATTAACAAGTTGGAATAGCCATAGTTGGAGGGATCATGATTGCAATATATCTAAACATTATGTATAATTATAGCGGACTATGAACGAGCCAAGAAGTGCGGAGGAGTCACATGTTCTTGTTTGAGCCGGATCCGGTTGCATTCACAATATTAGGCCAGGATATCCGATGGTATGGTATCTGCATTTCTGTCGGTATGCTGATTGGTCTGTTGATCGCATATTACAGAGCACCACGCCATGATATCAAAAGCGAACATGTAATAGATCTGGCATTGATTGCCATCCCTCTCGGTATTTTGGGGGCCAGGCTGTATTACGTGATTTTTAATTGGGAATTCTACGGCGGCGATTTTTTTAAGATAATCAATATACGTTCAGGCGGTTTAGCTATCCATGGCGGATTGTTGTTTGGATTCATTGCTGCGGCGTTCTTTTGCAGATTCTGGCGCATATCATCTTTAAACCTTTTGGATTTGATGGCGCCTTCCGTTGCTCTCGCTCAAGCCTTTGGCCGCTGGGGGAATTTCTTCAACCAAGAAGCACACGGCGGGCCGACGGATCTCCCTTGGGCAATTTTAGTGAACGGTGAAAAAGTCCACCCTACGTTCCTTTATGAGTCTTTGTGGTGTCTGCTTTTATTCTTCTTGCTGATAGTTATTGATAACCGAAGCTTATATAACGGCAGAACCTTTTTAGCATATGGCGTTTTTTATTCTTTTGAGCGCTTTTTTGTCGAGCAGCTTCGAACAGACAGCCTCATGCTCGGTTCTTTTCGAGTGGCACAACTTTTCAGCGTAACTGTGTTTATAGTCTTCCTGATTATTCTGATATCTATGGAACGAAAGCACAGCCGAAGGAACCGACTATTTTACTGATGAGGAGATATAAATGAAACTTGGTATCGTAGGCTTGCCCAATGTCGGCAAAAGCACGCTTTTCAATGCAATTACAAAGGCAGGGGCAGAGGCTGCCAACTATCCTTTCTGTACCATCGAACCTAATATCGGAGTAGTTACCGTCCCCGATGAGCGCCTCCAAATCCTTCATGAAATGTACAACTCAAAAAAAACGATTTATACTGCCATTGAATTCTATGATATTGCCGGTTTGGTCAAAGGCGCCTCTAAAGGCGAAGGGCTTGGTAACAAGTTCCTGGGCCATATCCGGGAGGTGGCCGCCATCGTACATGTGGTCCGCTGCTTCGAAGATCCCAACGTGGTCCATGTCGACGGCAAAATTTCTCCGCTTTCCGACATTGAAACCATTAATCTGGAATTGATTTTCTCCGACCTTGAGATCATTGAGCGCCGCCTGCAGAAAGCCGAAAAGAGTCTTAAAGGAGATAAAGGTTATCTAACGGAAATCGCTGTTTTGGAGCGAATCAAAGCCGCTTTGGAAATCGGGGCCACCGCAAGATCTTTGGATTTTGACAATGAGGAAGCCGAATATGTAAGATCCCTGGATCTTTTGACCTATAAACCTGTCATCTATGCCGCAAATGTTTCCGAGGATATGCTGAGTGAAGATGCCGACAATGATCATGTTCGCCAAGTCCGTGAATATGCCGGGAAAGAAGGTTCGGAGACCGTAGTTTTATGCGCGAAGCTGGAAGCGGAGATCGCCGAACTCGATGATGATGAAAGGACTCTTTTCCTTGAAGATCTGGGCATTTCGGAATCTGGTTTGGATAAACTCATCAAGGCCTCATATAAACTGCTTAATCTAATATCATTTTTAACTGCGGGAGCTCCTGAGGTCCGCGCCTGGACCATTACCCGTGGGACCAAGGCCCCTCAAGCTGCCGGTAAGATCCACACCGATTTTGAGAGGGGCTTCATAAGAGCAGAAACCATTGCCTATGATAAGCTGATAGCCTGCGGCAGCCTCGCCGCCGCCAGGGAAAAAGGCCTTGTACGCTCAGAGGGCAAGGATTACGAGGTGAAAGACGGGGACGTGATGCATTTCTTGTTCAATGTTTAAGACACTGAAAAGGATCCGTTAAGAAACAGTATTACTAATGCTTCTTTCTGTTTACAGGCCTGCTGAACATACCTAATAACCGGCCTCTCCCTGTTATTTTTTTCTCGACCTCTTTAAGGATTTTTTCGCGTTCGATTTCGTCATCATAAAGAGGGCTCGCCTTCTTGGACATTGAGGTTATTTTAGCATCAGCCAGCCTTTCAACGATGTCCTGTAATCTTTCTTCGCTCTCCATATCAAAGGTTGGTTTTTCCGTCACAAGCTCATCGATGGTGCTGATGACATAAGCTCTTGCCGGGGTTTCGCTCAACTCTATTGAAAGTAAAAGCCATCCCTTTTCCTGAAGCATTTTTTGGATCTCCTCCTTGAAAAAGCCGCAGATGTTCTCAAGCGTGGGGTTTACCGTTGTGAATGGCGGGATCTCATTTATTATTACATCCTGATATTGTGATAGAAATCCTTCACACATTTTCTCAATCTCGTTAAAGAGCACGAAATTGCCGGTAATCTTAAGTACATTAAGGATCACTTCCCATGTATGAGGATGAATTTCCCCCATGTCGCCTGAAAGGTAGATCGCATGGCTGGCGTTAAAGTAAAATCTGAAACGGTATTGATCGTGCCGCAAGGCATCCTCACCTCTCTTTTCTTTTCCTGTTCAGCATTAAAAATAAATGCTTCCTCATATAGTACATTGCAAAGAACGGGCCCGCAATGGAAACACCTTTACTAAGCAATATCCTTAAATCTATTGAAAATAGAGTAAAGATGTATTCATAGCTTATATAAATGAGCCAGTTGGCAAACACCAGACCGAAAAGAAAAGTCCCAAGGTAAATCGCAAATCCCGCAGTACCGTAATCAGTCTTGAAGACAGACTTGGATGACAGAATGTAGTGAAGCAGAAATCCGGTTATAACACCGATGGTATTTGCAGTTATCAAACCAAATACAGTGAAGCGCACAAATCCCCAGACCAGGCTGGTATCCACAATTGCAACGATTACTGAGTATAGAAAGTAGTTGGCTATCGCCACCTTCCCGCGGAAGATTTGTTTTATTATGTTCACTGCCGGATCCCCTTTCTTCTGTTGATCCTTTCTGTGACTTTTTTGGTAAACTCATCGACCAAATATGGATCGTATTGACTGCCGCTCTTGCTTTTAAGATCATACAGGGCTTCTTCAACGGTTTTAGTCTTCGCATACACTCGTTTATGAGTCATAATATCGAAGCTGTCGATTATATTTATGATCCGTGCGTTGATAGTGATATTGCCTCCGCTCAAGCCATTCGGGTATCCTCTCCCGTTATAGTGTTCATGATGCTGGAGAACATCCATGGCCACCTCGTCCAAAAATGGTATCGCCTTTATTATATCGTACCCGATCTCAGAATGCCTTCGGATAAGTTCCCACTCTAAATCCTGCAATGATTCCTGCTTATAAAGAATACTATCAGGTATTCCGATTTTCCCAACATCATGGAGCTGAGCAGCGACGGCAAGCCTAGAAACTTCAGAAGGAGAAAGGCCAAGTTGTTTTCCGAACCCTATGGATATTATTCGTAAACGCCTGCTGTGATCCACCGTTTCCCTCGAAAAAGCGCTCAGTGTCTCCATCAACATTGAGATGATACTGCTGCTGCTGCTGTTATTGTCCAGCATCTTTTCAAGGATCATATTCTTTCGCGCCTTTTGAAGAACAGGGAGTATTTTACCGTCTTTTACAGTCATCTGGGCAATGCCTGCCGACAAAGTCAGCTCGCCGTTATCGATATTTGCAAACTGGCGTTTGATATTCTCCACCGTCCCATAGGCCTGAGCCTCGGTTGTACCTGTCATCAGAACAGTAAATTCACTGCTGCTGCTTCTTGCTATGACGTCTGTCTCAATACAGGTCTTCCTTAAAATCTCAGAGGTTTTTTCCAGCAGTATATCTCCCGCCGCATAACCGTTTGTAGAGTTTAAGTATTCAAGACCGTTTATGTCTAAAATGATGATACTGACTGGTTGCAGCATATCATAATTGACCCGGGACAGCAGACTCTCCATAAACTTCCTGTTGTACAGACCCGTAAGGCTGTCGTATACACTGACATTGCGGACCGCTTCGGTTTTTTTCGCCAGTTTACCGGAGAGCTCCTGAATTTGAAGGTTTTTTCCGGCTATATTTTTATTCATTTTCGAGGATTCTTTGTGATATTTATAGGTTTTCAGGCATAAATGCAAGGAAAGAATCATTATACCAATACTGATAAAAATAAAAAACACTTTCAGATTGAGGATATGTTCGTTGACCCCGGCGACACTCATGATATAGGATTCTCGGGTAGCTACCCCCAAAAAGTACTCTTTTCCGTTTGTATTTATATGTGAAAGAGATACGATCTCCGGGCCTTCTTTGCCATTCTTTGTGAAAATTACAGTTCCGCTCTGCCTGTTTGCTGCCAGATCGGCAAATGTCTCGGTTCCAGCACCCCCTTGCAGCTTCCAGTGTTTGACAAGAGCGTTAACATCTCTGCCTTTTATATAGCGAGTCGTCTCACGGTCCTTTTCAAAAATAACCCCCTCATCAGCCGAATATAAAAACCAATCCCTGCTGGCGGAAGTATCCGCTTTTTCAATAATGTCCGTGACCGCCTTCTGCGCTGCCAGATCTATACTCATACCTGCGGCTGCAGACACTTCGACACTTTCCTTGACGGCTTTAGACACCTGTTCAAGCAGAAGTTCCTGATCGGTACTTACGGTTGCGATGGTGTTTTGTTTGTATCTGTCGATCTCCTTGAATACATAGAACCACCCGAGTAATATCAGTGCTGATGCTAACAAAGCTATCAACAACAGCTCGACTGCATAATAAAATTTCTCAAGACTGGTACCGATCTTTTTCTGCATCCTTTGCCCCGTCAACTATAAAATATGTATGTACATAACCCCGCTAAAAATGTAAATACCTGCCGAGTTCAGCGCATTTTTTTGTATAATATTTAAATATTTTATCATAAAAGCGAATAAAAAGTAAGAGAGCAAACAAAGTTGCTAAAGAGATAATATACCCAACCATTCCATATATTGTTATTCCATAGGTCAATTTCACCTTATGTTCCCCCGCAGGCAATTTGAGCGTAATAAGGTTTTCTCTCTGCCCTACTTCCAGTGGACTGCCGTCCACTTCAGCCTTCCATCGAGGCGCATAAGTTAAGCTGACGGTCATCTCTTCAGGCTTGTTGCTGAAATAATCAAAAACTACACCCTTGTGATCCCATACGGCATTTATGACAGGAAACGGTTCCGGCCAGAAGTTCTTGGTTACATTATAGTATGTAAATAACTCTTCAAAAAAAGCTTTTACATCACTGGCGTTTCTCGGATAGTCAAATTCGTTTTTAGGCGCTCCCCAGTTTCTGACATAGGCGGCTTTAAGATACTGGCTCAAATGCATTCCTATAAACAAAACTTCACCGTTCCCAACTTTTTTTGCCCCAATGACATCATTCTCCAGACGGCCCTCGTTCTGAATCAACTTATAGTAAACCTCATCTAACCCAAATAAAATTCTATTATAATCTATAGTTTTACTGCTGCTGATTTCATCTGCCGTATTGCCAATTTTTGATGCTTTTTGCCGAATCATTACAGGGGAGTTTTCTTTCGGAAAATTAGAAACCGACACACCAAAAAGGCTGTCGCTTGACTCGCCGGAAGGTTCAATAATAATGATAATACCTTTGGATAGTAATTCTTTAATACGGTTTTCTGTTTTTTCTCTTTCGGCTACTGTATTTACAGAAGGCTCACAAAGATAGACCAATTTAAAACCGGATAGTTCTTCAAGCGAATAATCAATGATATTCTTGCGTTGGTCATAGACCAAATATGGGAATTCCATTGCAACTCCAGGTGCGCCAGGCCCAAGAATCAATGCATTCCTCAAATCTAAGAGAAAGTATGACGAAGGAGAATTACTTATATAAAATCCGCTTCCGGAGCTGTCGTCTTTTATTTTAAAATCATATATTTCGTTCATAGCATCAGAAACTTTGTTATAGGCATCAAATAAAAACACGTATCTGACATTCCAGGATGCCAATGTTTTCGCAATGTAGTTATAATTACCGCTTCTATTTGCTACAACTTCATCCCAGATAAATCTATTGTGCAGCGTACCTTCTATATTGAACCCTTCGCCCAAATTAAAGCCATACTTAATCGGGAAATAAGTCATACCGCTATCAAAAGGGCCTATGAAAATATATCTTCCGTTTTCAAAATTCAATACCCTTTCCAAGAGCGAACTGAATAACCTTGCATAATCTTTCCCGTCTTTAACGCTATATTCAGTGCGTAGCGGGTTCATATCG
>JAKJCD010000105.1 GCA_022706625.1 Bacillota bacterium
CCGTCTTTGAGCGGGGTTTGGTTTATAATTCCGGCGGCAGGGGGCGCCGGGGGCTGTAATCATGTACCGAATGTAAACCAAATCCTTCTTTCAACGGGTTTTGGTTTACATTTCCGGCGGGCAGCGCCCGCCGGGAGCTGTAATCATGTACCGAATGTAAACCAAATCTCTCTTTGCCGGGCGTTTTGGTTGCTTTATCCTCCCCGACCAACTGGATTTCCGCCGGAGGCAACAAGAATCGGTCCTCAAATCTTCGCCGCTGCAATACTGGAATAAGTGGATAAGCTTGGTGCCCGGCACCGTGTTCTCTCCGGCACCGTGTTACCCCAGGTGTTTTCATGCACCGCATTCTGCGGCGCCGTGTTCTCCAATATCAACATGAACAAGATAACAACATGGACAAGAACTTTCGCTTGATAAAAAACTGACGGTACTATATAATTATCTTCGTATTTACTGGTTTAGATGGGCGTCGGATGCCCAAAATCCACTATTAATGGAGGGGAAAATCCAATGAAGAAAAATCTTGCGTTGCTCTTAGTTTTAATGATGGCTTTGACTGCTCTCACCGGATGCGGCGGCGGCGGTGGTGGCGATGAGGTCGAAAAAGTAATCAAAATCGGTGTTTTTGAGCCGGTGACCGGCGAAAACGGCGGCGGCGGTTTCCAGGAAGTTCTGGGCGTCCGTTATGCCAACACCGTTTATCCCACAGTTGAGATCAACGGCGAAACCTATAAGGTGGAGCTTGTCGAGGTAGACAACAAGTCCGACAAGACTGAGGCAGTTACCGCTGCGCAGAACTTAGTCAGTGCCGGCGTTTCCGCCGTGGTCGGATCCTACGGCTCCGGAGTATCAATCGCAGCAGGACCGACATTTGAGGATGCTCAGATTCCGGCGGTGGGTGCTTCCTGCACCAACCCCCAAGTCACGGATGGAAACGATTACTATTTCCGCGTCTGCTTCCTTGATCCCTTCCAGGGCACTGTCATGGCCAACTATGCTATTCAGAACGGAGCCAAGACTGCCGCTGTCATTACCCAACTGGGTGACGACTATTCTTCCGGATTGGGCGCTTTCTTCGTAGAGGCGTTCAACAAGCTCGGCGGAGCAGGCTCTGTGGTATCTCAGGAGCAGTTCCAGACCAATCAGACAGACTTCAAAGCCATCCTCACCAACATAAAGGCTCAAAACCCGGATGTCATCTTTGCACCTTCATCCATCACCACGGCACCGCTGATCATCAAGCAGGCTCGTGAACTTGGAATCACATGCCCCATCATGGGCGGTGACACTTGGGAAAATGCGACCATAATCGAGAATGCCGGCGCAGATGCCGAGGGTATCGTTCTTTCAACATTCTTTGATGAAGCAGAGCCGGCCACCGAAGAAGCCGCTTCCTTTATCACAGGCTTCAAGGCGTTCTTAAAAGAGAACAAACAGGACGACATCATCCCCGCTGTATCCGCACTTGGATATGATGCTTACATCACGGTTCTTGAAGCCATCAAGGCCGCCAACTCCACCGAAGGAACCGCTATCCGCGATGCTCTCACCGGTGTCAATGTAGTAGGAGTTACCGGTTCCATCTCCTTTGACGAAAAAGGCGATGCCAACAAAGATATGGCTTTCATCAAGACAGTGGAAAACGGGGTCTTCAAGTTCCTCATGACCGTTTCCGTCGAATAAGCAATTATGTGCGATATTGAAATGAGTGGGAGCCTATACTCCCACTCATTTTAATCAATCTTATTATGCAGGAATGCTGCCCGTATTCAGGGACTCTATGAGGAGGCCTCATTTTATGACTTTATCAGTTTTTTTACAGCATTGTCTGACCGGGATCTCTTTGGGAGGGGCCTATGCACTGATCGCCATCGGTTACACCATGGTTTACGGTATTTTAAGGCTAATAAATTTCGCCCACGGCGATATTTTTATGATGGCGGGGTATTTTATGATCTTCGCCATGGTTTCCTTCCCTTGGTATGTGGCTATCCCTCTGGTTTTGATTGCCACGGTGCTCCTGGGTGTATTCATTGAAAGAGCCGCTTATAAACCCCTGCGGAATGCTCCGAGAATGTCCATAATGATATCGGCCATCGGAGTTTCCTATCTGCTGCAGAACCTGGCTACTTATTTGTTTACCGCACTTCCCAGGGGCTATCCGACGATCCCTATCCTGAAAAAAATATTCCAAATCGGGCCGCTGTCTGCCTCGCTGGTGACCTTCATCACTCCGGTGCTCACGCTGGCCCTAGTATACCTGCTGGTATTCCTGATCAACCACAGCAAGGTAGGCATGGCTATGAGGGCAGTTTCCCGGGATTTTGAAACGGCACAGCTTATGGGGATAAAGATCAACCGGGTAATCACCATCACCTTTGCCATCGGCTCACTTCTTGCGGCTGTAGGTTCCATCTTGTATTTTACGGATCGCATGGCAGTCTTCCCCTTCAGCGGAGCCCTGCCCGGCCTAAAATGCTTTGTAGCGGCAGTTTTAGGTGGGATCGGCAGCATACCCGGCGCCATGGTCGGCGGATTCATACTCGGTTTAGGAGAAACCGCCCTGGTTGCCTTGGGCTATTCCACCTTCAGCGACGCATTTACGTTTGTGCTTTTAATATTGATGCTGCTCATTCGGCCTACAGGGCTGTTTGGCGAGAAAGTGACGGATAAGGTATGATGAGTATGAAACCGCGAACAAAGCATATTTTATCGATTGCTCTTGCAGCCGCTGTAATAGCCATGCTTCTGTATCTGGATTCCAACAAGGCACAGTACAGCTATTCCATTGCCATCCTGGAGCGAAGCGCCATCTATGCTGTGGTTGCTGTATCCATGAACCTGCTCACCGGTTTTACCGGATTGTTCTCTCTGGGGCAGGCAGGTTTTATGGCAATAGGCGCCTATACGGTAGGTATTCTTACTATCCCTGTAGAAGCCAGACCGAATGTCTACTATATCAACGGCATCGCAGAGCCACTGGCAAATGTCAATTTACCTTTTTGGGCTGCGCTTATTCTCGGAGGATTGATGGCGGCTCTGGTGGGGGGCCTGATAGGTATCCCGGTCCTTCGGCTGAAAAGTGACTATTTGGCCATTGCCACTCTTGGTTTTTCTGAGATCATCCGGGCTTTGATCGCGGCTCCGCAGTTGGACCGGATCACTAACGGCTCCTACGGTCTCAAGAGCATTCCGGCATTCAGCTCGATCTTACAGGTTTTTGGGATCGCCGCTCTATGTATCCTAATAATGATTTTGGTGATCAACTCCTCTTACGGAAGGGCCTTCAAGGCCATTCGAGAAGACGAGACAGCGGCGGAAGCCATGGGGATCAATTTATTTAAGCATAAAAGCATGTCATTTGTCATAAGCTGCTTTTTTACCGGAATCAGCGGCGGGCTGCTGGCAGTCTTCATGCGTTCAATTGATTCAAAGACTTTTCAAGTAAACCTGACCTATGACATTTTGCTGATCGTTGTTTTAGGTGGCTTAGGCAGCATAACAGGCAGTGTTCTTGCCTCATTCCTTATGACGGCGGGAAGAGAGTGGCTGCGTTTCTTTGACGTGCCTTTAGTGATTGGAGGGTTTTCCGTACCGCTATTCAGAAACGGATTCAGGATGGTCATTTTCTCCCTGATCCTGATGGCCGTAGTCCTCTATTATCGGAAGGGGCTCATGGGAAATAAAGAGTTCTCCTGGGACGGCATACTGAGATTTTTCTATCGGATCGCCGGACGACTGCGGCGAAAAACGCCGGGGAACGGAGGTGAGGCCAATGCCTGATAATGTACTTCACCTGGCGGATGTCACTATGCAATTCGGAGGCGTCGTGGCTGTCAACAACCTTTCTTTGGAAGTAAACCGGGGAGAGATCGTTGCACTGATCGGACCCAACGGAGCCGGTAAAACAACAGCTTTCAATGTTGCCACCGGAGTCTATGCTCCTACAAACGGGAGGGTCTCCTTTAATGGAGAAACCATAGTAAGCAATTTCCCTCAAGGAAAGATGAAGAAGATGTATGCGGGAGAAAACCGGGGCAAATACACCGACGTTGTGCGAAAGACTCCCGATGTCATTACCAAGCTGGGAATTGCCAGAACGTTTCAGAATATCCGTCTCTTTAAAAACCTGACGGTTTTCGAAAATGTTCTCATTGCAAAGCATATGAACATGAAGGCGGGACTGTTTTTGTCAACCTGCATGATTAATTATAAAGAAGAGCGGGAAATGAGGCGGCAATCAACAGAGCTTCTGGAAATCGTCGGCCTTGCTGAGCTAAGGTCGGAAATTTCAGGCTCCTTACCCTACGGCCAGCAGCGCCGGCTGGAGATTGCACGTGCTCTTGCAACAGAGCCTAGCCTCCTGCTGCTGGATGAACCGGCGGCAGGCATGAACCCACAGGAGACCAACGACCTGACAAGCTTCATTTATCAATTAAGGGACGATTTTCACCTGACAATATTTATGATTGAGCATCATATGAACCTGGTAATGGAGATATCCGACCGTATTTATGTCTTGGATTTCGGCAAGCTCATAGCTGCAGGCACCCCTTCGGAAGTACAGAACAACCAAAGGGTCATCGATGCTTATTTGGGGGTGGCGGAAGATGGAGAATAATGCATATCTTAAAATAACGGACTTAAGCGTGTCCTATGGCGGGATTCATGCCGTAAAAGGAATATCTTTAGAGGTGCCGAAAGGAAAGATCGTAACCCTGATAGGTTCAAACGGCGCGGGAAAAAGCACCACTCTCCGCACCATAGCGGGTGTGGTGAAACCCAAGGCAGGATCCATTCAATTTGACGGTAAGGAAATATGCGGAAAGTCTCCGGATGATATAGTATCCATGGGTATAACTCTCGTTCCGGAAGGAAGGAGGGTGTTCGGCAATCTTACTGTTCTGGAAAACCTGAAAATAGGCGCCTATGTGCACAATGACAGACTTGATAAATATCTCGACGATATATATGAACTTTTTCCCCGCTTGAAAGAACGGGAGTGGCAGCTGGCCGGCACCTTATCCGGCGGAGAGCAGCAAATGCTTGCTGTAGGCCGGGCCCTTATGAGCCGTCCCAAACTGATCATGATGGATGAGCCTTCCCTGGGGCTGGCACCGCTTATCGTCAAGGATATATTCGATATAATAAAGACCATCAATGCGGAAGGGATCACGGTGCTTCTCATAGAACAAAATGCCAACATGGCTCTCAAAACGGCGGACTGGGGTTATGTCATGGAAACAGGTGTCATCACTATGGAGGGCACGGGAGCCGATCTTTTGGCAAACGAAAGTGTCAAGGAAGCTTATCTGGGGAAAAGAAAAGAAGATTGATATGCTTGGAATTTCAACCTTTCAAAAACCGCCATAATTCATAACAGCCTTGGATTTATATACAAAATGGCAAAGATACCTTAAATCTGGTTAAACAAGCCTGACATCGAATTGACGAAATAAGCGGTTCGGGATGCCGACGGGAAGCCCGTTAACGATAAGAAATTCAACAGGAACAATTATCGGGACACCTCATATTATGCTAATACATGATAAAGAAATGAGGTGTTTTTGATTCCTGAAAAAAACCAGAATCAGTCTCGCTACCTGACATACGAGCAAATGAACCTGATAAATGCATTCAGGGGATTAAACCTGGATCAGGCCATTTTGAGCATGTTGATGGTTAGCGCCATAATACACAATTCGCAATGCGCCAATGTTATCTTTGCCAGGTTGCTGCAGGTTCCATATTTAGCATATAATTATTTTGCATGTTATTACGGCACCGAACCGGCACAGCAGATATGCAATTTAATGAGTCAGAATATTATTATGACGAAGAGGCTGACAGAGGTACTCATGGCAAAGGATGAGCAGACGGGCGCCGCTATACTTCAGCAGTGGAATAATAATATTGACTCCCAATCCGATTTGTTTGCCAGCATGAATCCATACTGGGCAGGGGGCCAATGGCATGATCTGCTATACAGGGCTCTGCAATTAAACTATCAGCAAATAATGGCCTTGCTTGCAAACGAATGTGAGCAGTCGCTTAACATATTCAATCGTATCAAGGATTTGATGATCCTGATCGGAGATTATCAAGCGAGGGGAATCATGAAAAGACTGACAGAAATACCCGACATTCTCAATAAGCCTGAATCCGGTTATAAATAAAAATGTTTTAAGTAAATTTGAAAAGTGATATAATGGGTGGCAAGGGGATGGCAAGGGGACGCTTTGTTTGCCACCTTCCTTGCCTCCTGTTGAGAACGGGTTTAAAATAATTGTCCCGGATTTGAAAAGACAACTTCCGGCGGGCAGCGCCCGCCGGAAACAACCGAGGTCGGCATTCGTGACGCAGTTTTAGCTGCTTTTCTCTCTCCGGCCGGCGCAACTCTTAAATCAGCTAAAACCGTCGAAAATTGCATTCTGTGTATAACAAACAGCAAAAATAGAGGCTTAAACTCTTGA
>JAKJCD010000106.1:0-6057 GCA_022706625.1 Bacillota bacterium
TCTTTGACATTTCCGATATAAAGAAGGTTGAGGAGGAACTCAGATATAACAGCGAGCATGACAGCTGGACGGGCTTGCATAATCGCCGTTACCTGGTAAATCGCCTTCACCATGATATAAAACAGAAGTACTCTGGAAAAAGCGCACTTGTATGTGTAAATCTGGGTGGGATGTATTCAATAAGCATGACTTACGGGTTCCAGTATTACAGGGAGCTTATAAAAAAGACGGCTGAAGCCTTGAATTCCCACTGCAATGAAGACTGTTCCCTGTTTCATACATCAGAAAACCGTTTTATTTTTTATGTGGAAAACTATAAATACAAGGACGAGCTGACAGGATTTTGCGAAGCAGTTTCAGCCACGCTGGAGTCACTGCTGGCTGTTGAAAGGATCAGCGGCGGCATCGGAGTTGTTGAAATAAATGAAAGAAACGAACATGATCCGGAGCTGATTTTAAAAGATCTGCTTATTACATCCGAAAAAGCAATTGAGACTTTTGACAGGGACTTTGGCCATTGTTTTTTCGATACGGATATGGAAGAGCATATAGTTCGTGAAGAGGGGATAAAGCAAGAGCTTGCGCAGGTTGCATCCGATGAAGCGGCAGAGCAGCTGTTTATGCACTATCAACCGATATTGGACCTTAAAACGAGTGAATTATATGCTTTTGAGGCATTAGCCAGATTTAACAGCGTCAGATATGGTCCTGTGCTCCCTATGGAGTTCATCCCTTTGGCCGAAAAAACCAAACTTATCATTCCTCTCGGCGAAAAAATCATCGATCAGGTTTTCCGATTTTTAAATAAGCTGAAAGAAAACGGATATGGATCAATCGGTATATCGATAAATATTTCTCCGGTGCAGCTTTTAAGGAAGGATTTTGTTGAAAACCTGTCCGGAAAGATAAAAGAAATGCAGATAGATCCAAGGAATGTAGGTATTGAGATAACGGAATCCGTATTTGCTTCAAACTATCAGGAAATAAACAATATTTTAGGGCGGCTTAAAGATATGGGTATCAGAATAGGCATAGACGACTTCGGAACGGGGTATTCCTCTCTTGCCAGGGGAAGGGAGCTGAACATCAACTATCTTAAAATCGATAAATACTTCATCGACAAACTTCTTATATTAAAAGACATTGAAGATTCTATAACCGGCGACATCATATCGATGACGCATAAGATGGGCCATCTTGCCATCGCCGAAGGGGTGGAGTACGAAAAGCAGAGAGAATACCTGAAAAAGTACGGATGCGACAGTATTCAGGGTTATCTTATAAGCAGACCTCTTGATGAAGAGGCGGCAATCGAATTTCTAAAAAAACAGACTTCAATTAAAAGCTCCGTCCCTTGATTCAAAGCCATATATCCGCATTCGCATCGCTGGGCATCTGCCAGTCGCTCCCGGGAGAAAGACTTACGGTACCCACTTTTGGGCTGTCGGGGGCGCAGGCGCGTTTGAATTGGAACGCGAAGAATCTCCTGTAAAAAACATTGAGCCAATTTTTAATAATATCTTCGGCGTAGTCATCGGCGAAGGTTTTTTTTGCGATTGCCAGCAGTTTGGCAGGGGAAGTGCCAAATCTGACCGTGTGGTACAGGAAGAAGTCGTGGAGCACGTAGGGCCCCACTTGGTCTTCTGTCTTTTGGGCAATCCCCCCGCTTTCATCAGGGGGCAGCAGCTCCGGAGAAACAGGAGTATCAAGAACACCCGTAACTGCGGTTGCCAGCTTCTTATTATCGCTGCAAAAGGATGGATCCTGATCGGGTCCCGTTAGAATGCAGTCGACAAACCAGCGCAGCATAGTACGGATGACGGTTTTTGGGATCCCGGCATTTACATTATACATGGACATATGATCGCCGTTGTAGGTGTTCCATCCCAAAGCCGCTTCCGACAGATCCCCGGTGCCTACTTGGATACCTCCCTCCATATTGGCGAGATCCATAAGTATTTGAGTCCGTTCTCTTGCCTGGACGTTTTCATAGACAGTGTTTTTCACCTCGGGGTCGTGGGCGATATCCCTGAAATGAATCAGCACGGCTTCATTTATAGGGATTTGGCGGATCTCGGTCCTCAAGGCTTCCATCATAGCCATAGCGTTGGAATAGGTCTTGTCCGTTGTGCCAAACCCGGGCATTGTAACTGTGATCACATCTTTTGCAGGCCTTTCTAAAGCCTTCATGGCCTGTACCGCAACCAGAAGAGCCAGGGTGGAGTCTAAGCCTCCGGAAATTCCCAGGACTGCTTTCTTGGATTTAGTATGGGAAAGGCGCCTGGCAAGGGCGGCGGATTGTATTTCAAAGGCTTCCCGGCAGTTCTCTTTAACAGTTACAGGATCATTCGGAATAAAGGGTGTTTTGGAATAGTTTCTTTGAAGTGGCGAATCGTATTTAAGAATAGGCAATGGCCTCAGGTCCACGCTGCGATAAGATGCCGGGCTAGCCAAATTCACAGAGCCTGGCGCTCCGGTTCTTTCGCTGATGATCCTTTCATAGTCGATGTCGCTGATTACCAGCTTGCTTTCAAAGGATAGGGCGCAGTTCTCTTTAAGAAGCACACCGCTTTCGGCGGCCATACAATGGCCGCTGTATACTCCCGAAGCTGTGGATTCAGAAACGCCCGCCGAAGCATATACATAACCGCAGAGGCAATCCCTGCTCTTTTGAAGTACCGAATACCGTCTGCGTGAAACCGAACCGATCAGCGCCGGGCTTGCAGCAGTGTTGCAAATGATTTGGGCGCCTGCCAAACAGAGCTTTGCTCCCGGGGAAACCGGCGCCGACAGATCCTCGCCTGTTTCAATTCCAATGGTTACCCCGCTTTCAGGATCTTGAAAAATAATTCTCCCGAAAGGGATCTCGCAATCAAAAAGAGTTACGGTATCCCGTATCCTTTCGATTTCGGCACCGGAGGAAAATCGGCCGGCTCTCCTCTGGCCATCCATCCCACCGGAGGAGTATTTGGGAACGATTCCCTTGATAAGCCCATTCTGAAGCAGTATTGCACACTCTGCAAGAAAGTTGTCTATCCTCAGATATGTGCCTAATATAAGGGCCGCATTCATCTTTTTAGTGGCTAAGGCTATTTCATTTAAAGCATCCTTTTGGCTTTTATACAATACATCCTGGAAAAACAAATCTCCGCAGCTTGCGCCGGTTAAACACAATTCCGGAAATACTATGATGCCGGCGCCCTGAGCGTATGCTTTTTCGGCACAGCTAAGGATTTCGCCGCTATTGAATTCCGGATTCCCGACCTTCAAAACCGGGGATGCGGCGGCCACACGGATCATTCCTATATTCGTTTTTGCCATTATAATTCTCCTAAACATTTTTACTGCAGCGAATGCGGTATGTATATTATATACCATAATGCTTCTTATGATAATATGTCGGACACCAAATTTATCCGTGTATCGCCCGATGATTTTTAATCAATGTATTTACATATATGTAGTAATATGGTATATTTAAGCGGAGACATGAAAAACGGAAAAGTCGATTATAATTAGTATCCTATTCTATGTTATAATGATTTCACCGCATTAAATAGAAGCCGGTTAGTACGGAAAGAGAGGGCAAAATTATGAAGGAACACTACGTCAGCCTGCTGACAACCGATGAGGAGATACAGGATTTTTTCATGGTCAAGAATATTGCGGTTAAATTAGGTTCCAACAAAAAGCAGTATCTGGATCTGCTTTTGGGAGACAACACGGGGGAAATAACGGGAAAAAAGTGGGATGTAGCCGATACTGAACTGCCGTCGCTGAACGAGATCGGTATCGGAGAAGTGGTCAAAGTCAAGGCTCAGGTCAACGAATGGAACGGTTTTAAACAGCTTAAGGTGTTGAAGATACGAAAAGCCGTTGACCAGGATAATGTGGAGATCGGTGACTTTATCCGCACTGCCCCGGAAAAGTCCGAAGATATGTTCGCTTTTCTTCAAGATGCGGTAGCCGCCATGAACGACAAGGAGCTCAAGGCCCTTTGCACCAGGGTTCTCGAAGACAACAAGGAGAAGCTTCTTTATTATCCGGCGGCGGTCAAAAACCACCATGCGGAAATGGGAGGGCTGCTTTATCATATGAAACGCATGATCGCAATGGGAGAGCGTTATTGCGAAGTCTATACGAAGCTGAACAGGGATCTTATCGTAACCGGCGTTATTATTCATGATATTGAAAAGCTCAATGAGATAGATGCAGACGAAACAGGCATAGCTTCGGGATATTCTTTTGAAGGACAGCTTCTCGGACATTTGGTCCAGGGGGTAAAAACCATCGACCGGCTTGCGGAGGAGCTTTGCATAGGACGGGAGAAAGCTGTGATGCTGGAGCATATGATACTGACTCATCATTACGAGCCGGAATACGGGAGTCCGAAAAAACCTCTTTTCCCTGAGGCGGAGATCCTGCACTACCTGGACATCGTAGATGCCAGAATGTACGATATGGAAGAAGCTTTGTTCGGAACCAGACCCGGAGAGTTTTCGGAAAAAGTCTGGACTTTGGATAACAGAAGGCTGTATAAACCACTATAGAGGAGAAAATGTCCATGCTTAGACTTCCAAAGGAAATATCAAAGATAATGAAGACCATCGAAAAGGACGGGCATCAAATATACGTTGTGGGAGGAAGCCTCAGGGATATGCTGCTGGGCATGGAACCCGAAGATTGGGACCTGGCAGGCAATGCCCCGTCGCAACGAGTGTCTGAACTCTTCAAAAAGTCCGATGATGAGGGCGAAGATGCCGTGAACGACAGCGGTGAGAAATTCGGAGTGGCCCGGGTTAAAGAAGGCGATCTGACAGTGGAAATCGCTGCTATGAGAATCGACGGACACTATACCGACCACAGGCGTCCGGATGAAGTGGCCTTCACCGATAAGATCGAAGAGGATCTGGCACGCAGGGACTTTACTGTCAACGGCATGGCTTTTCACCCGCAGAAGGGGATCACAGATCCATACGGAGGGCAGAAGGATCTGAAAGACCGCCTGATCCGTACCATCGGCGATCCTGAAAAAAGATTTGCCGAAGACCCGCTGCGCATCCTTCGGGGGATAAGGCTGGCAGGTCAATTGGATTTTGATTTGCATATGGATACCTTTACGGCGATGCAAAAGACCGCATGCCTGCTTGAAAAGATCAGCATGGACAGGAGAAGAACGGAATTTGAAAGGCTGCTGACCACGAAAAATACCGGAAAAGCCCTGAGGATAGCTACTTCCTCCGGTGTTTTGAACGCTCTCTTCAACGATTGCTATCCGCCTAAAGGCAGGATGGACAACGGAGATCTTGAAGCCCTTATTCAGAATATCGACCGCTCAAGAAATGATGCAGATCTTCGTCTCGCACTGCTTCTTTTATGCTTTGAAAAACGTAAAGCCATGAAAGCTATCGACGAACTGAGGCTGACAAAGGAAAGGGCAAGGATGCAGAAAGCCGCACAGAACCTCCTGATGGATCTTCATTTTTCTATTGATAAGTATTCGCTCAAGAGGTTCATATATCTTAACGGAGAGGATATTTACATGTTCCTTTCGGATATATGCAAACAGCAGCGGGAAGTATACGATACCTCCGGGTCCCGCATTGAAAGCCGATATTATATCCTTGATGATATAAAGAAAAACAGGGAGCCGATCTTTTTAGAGGATCTTGCCATCAGCGGCAGAGACCTTATCGAAGCCGGGATCGCGGAAGGCGAAAAAGTGGGAGAGATGCTGAGCATGCTTGTTGATGTGGTCCACAGATTCCCGGGGCTTAATACCAAGCCGAAACTGCTGAAAAAAGCAAAAGCACTGAAGAACCCCATACGAGCAAAGTTCCGCAATATATACTTAGTAAAATAAGCGATTATGGAAGAAAAAAAAGGGACATTATCTGATATCATTTATCATAACCAAGGCAACGGATACACCATCGCCGTGATCGAAAACGAGGAAGCCGAAGAGCAGTTCACCGCCGTCGGTTATCTTAACAACCCTGATAAAGGCAGGGAATACAGTTTCAGAGGCGATTGGAAAAACCACCCGACCTACGGAGA
>JAKJCD010000106.1:6067-6407 GCA_022706625.1 Bacillota bacterium
CCGCCGAGGGGATACAGAACTTCTTAAGTTCAGGTATTATGAAGGGTATCGGGAAGAAGACCGCTCAGGCCATGGTAAACAGGTTCGGCGAAGACACCCTGAGGATCATCGCAGAAGAGCCTCACCGCCTGACCGAGGTCGAAGGGATAGGCAAGGTCAAGTCCGAAACCATTTCTACCGCATTTCGAAACCATCAGGAGTTTGCAGAAATAGTTCTTTATTTTCAGCGCTTCGGAATTTCAACAGGCTATGCGATGCGGCTTTATAAAGTGTACGGTGCGGATACTATAAAGGCCATCGAGGAAGATCCCTATCAACTGGTGGATGATGTGTTCGGCAT
>JAKJCD010000107.1 GCA_022706625.1 Bacillota bacterium
ATCGGCATCCGCAGTCGTAAATAGTTGCCTTTCAAAAAGCCGGGGCAACTATTTTTGAGTTTCGGCCGGGGTTTTGGTTGCTTTTCTATCCCCGGCCGGCTTGATACCCGCCGGAGGCAACCAGGACCAGCTTTCGAAGTCGTAAATAGTTGCCTTTCCAAAAGTCGAGGCAACTATTTCTTAGTTTCGGCCGGGGCTTTGGTTGCTTTTCCCGCCCCGGCCGGTTTGATACCCGCCGGAGGCAACCATAACAGGCCTTCGAAGTCGTAAATAGTTGCCTTTCAAAAAGCCGAGGCAACTATTTTTGAGTTTCGGCCGGGGTTTTGGTTGCTTTTCCAGCCCCGGCCGGCTTGATACCCGCCGGAGGCAACCATAACAGGCCTTCGAAGTCCTAAATAGTTGCCTTTCCAAAACCCGAGGCAACTATTTCTTAGTTTTGGCCGGGTTTTGGTTGCTTTCCGTCTTACCGAGCATGAAAATTCGGTTGGCAGAAATTAGAATAAGCATTATAGTATAATCAGAACCTAAACGAACTTGTCAAGGCGGAGTCAGCCAATGAGGTTTAGGCCGTTTAAGTTTAATAAACATTTTATGGGCTTTTAATTAAACTTTAACCCGGAACAAATTGTACTTTCAGACTTGGTCGATATGATGAAATCATAATCAACCAGGAGGTAAAACAAATGATTACATTAGAACAAGTAGATAAACTGCGTGAAAAGGCAAACGTTAGCTACGACGAGGCCAGGGCTGCATTGGAAACTGCGGGCGGGGATATGCTGGAAGCTTTGATAAACCTTGAAAGACAGGGAAAGGTCATTCCACCTGAAGGCGGCGGCTATTACAACAGCAATGAAAATAAGAGCGACTCAAAACGCAGGTTTATCGAGATAAACCCAAACGACAACGGCGGTAAAGCCCATAGAGAACATGGCCATTTCAAAGAACTGCTGCGAAGATTTTTCAAGTTTTGTGCAATGGTTATCCACAAGGGCAACATCAACAGCATCGAGGTCATAAAGAATGGTGAAGTGAAGACTGCTTTTTCGGTTACAGTACTTGTAGTCCTTGCTTTCTGCTTCTTCTGGATCACGATCCCTCTGCTTGTCATCGGACTTTTCCTTGGCTACAGTTACCGGTTCCGCGGGCCAGACTTGGGTAAGGATTGCGTCAACAGTGCCATGAATACTGCCTCCAATGCAGCAGAAGCATTGAAAAATGCTGTTGTAGAGCAGCAGAAACCTCAGCCCTAGAATTAAGGAAGGTACGAATGACTACAAAAATTTTACTGGTCGAGGATGAAGAAAAGCTTGCCCGCTTTATCGAATTGGAGCTCAGTTACGAAGGCTACTCGGTAACAAAAGCTTTCAACGGCAGAAGCGGTCTTGAGCTGGCGGAAAGCGACGAATTTGATCTGATCCTTTTGGACATAATGCTTCCGGAGCTCAGCGGGATGGAGGTACTGCGGCGTATTCGCCGCAAGTCTTCCATCCCAGTCATAATGCTCACCGCAAGGGATAGCATCGACGATAAAGTCGCAGGCCTTGACCGGGGAGCAGACGACTATCTGACCAAGCCTTTTGCAATTGAAGAACTGCTGGCCAGGATACGGACCGCATTGCGAAAAAGAACCGCTGCCACAGAAACATCCGTACTTTCCGCTTCCGGGGTGATCCTTGATACCGCCCGTCGAACCGTCTGTGTAAACGATTATCCTGTTGAGCTTACCAAGCGGGAATTCGATCTTCTGCATTACCTTTTGAAGAACAAAGGCATTGTTTTGTCCCGGGATACATTAATGGATAATGTCTGGGATTACGATTTCGACGGAGAAACCAATTCCGTAGATGTCTATATAAGGTTTCTGAGGAGCAAAATCGATGAAGCCTTCAATATCAAACTGATTCATACTGTACGCGGAGTAGGGTATGTCATCAAAGATGAACAGTGAAAACACCGGTGAAAAACCGGACTTTAAAGCAAGAAAGGTCAATGCCTCCATCGTCCTCAAACTGAACAATCGGTTTTTGCTGCGATTGATAGGTATTTTTCTGACTTTGGACCTGCTTCTTTTTGCAGCAGCAGGTACTCAGAGCTTAATCGGCATTGAAAAGCAGGTGACTTCTGCCGTCGAGGCAATACAAGAGCCGGGCTCCATTAAAGCAGAGGAGTTAATGTGGCTCGAATCCTACGGTATTAATATCTCAGTGCGCAATACTGAACCGAAAGGCTTGAGTTTCCCAGGAGTTCCGGATAACCGCTTTTTCGGAAAAGTGCTTGAAGGAGCCAGAAGCTTTTATCTGCCAAAAGAAGCAGGTCAAAATCTTTTGCAAAGACTTGATAGTCTGATCTATATTTATGAGTTCTCTTTGGATGGCCAAACCTTCTCCATATCAATGAAAATCGGGGATGATATCTTACGCCTCAAGCACCTTATGCTTTTTGCGTTCATCGTGGAGTTATTACTGCTGCTGACCGGCATTCTTCCCGGTATGCGTATGATCCGCACTACCCTTCGTCCCATCGGCGCTCTGGCCGAAGCCGCACAAAATCTTAACGTTAGGGCGGGCGGTTTTTCATCTGAGAAGGTAGAAAATCTGAAAGACACACTGGATTCTATCAATGCGGAGAAGTTGGATATGAGGATATCCTTAGATGAAACGGAATCCGAGCTGAAAAACCTTGCAGAGGCTATCAACAGCCTTTTGGATCGGATCAACGAAACCTACCGCTCACAGATCCGTTTCGTTTCCGATGCCTCTCACGAATTGAGGACACCTATTGCGGTAATTGAGGGTTATGCCAACTTATTGGACCGCTGGGGGAAAAGGGATGAAAAAACCCTTGAAGAAGGAATAACCGCCATCAAAGACGAAGCCTCGAATATGAAAGATTTGGTTGAGCAGCTGCTCTTCCTTGCCCGGGGAGATAATAATACAATGAACCTGCAATTTGAGCACTTTGACCTGGCACAGCTGGGCGATGAGGTGCTTCGGGAATCACAGATGATCGATGGCGGACATGATTATGATTCAAGCACGGAAAGCATTTATGTCTATGCGGACAAAGGGCTGATCAAACAGGCTCTCAGGATCCTGGTAGACAATGCGATCAAATACACAAATGCCGGTGGGAAGATTACCCTTTCCATTTCGGGAAAAGACGGCAAGGCCGTACTGGCGGTATCTGATGAGGGTATAGGAATCGCTCCGGAAGCCGTCTCTCAAATCTTCGACCGCTTTTACAGGGCGGATCAGTCAAGGGCAAGAGCTACTGGAGGCAGCGGTCTCGGCCTTTCTATCGCAAAGTGGATCGCTGAGCGCCACGGCGGCCACATGGAAGTGCTTAGCCGACAGGGCATCGGCACAAAGGTGTCAATTGCGATTCCCTCATCTGAAAATGAAGGTCAATGATCCTCCGATGCAATAGCCCACAAATACAATGATGCCACGGTCCCATAAGGAGAATACCTTTTCTTATAGCGCATAAACTGCTCTTTTGTCAGCGCCTTATGCCCATAGAGCCTGCTCATCCCCCTGCGGATCCCCAAATCATCCCAACTGACTACATCGGGCCTTTGCATTGAAAATATCAGCAGCATCTCCGCCGTCCATGTCCCTATGCCATGCAGGACCGACAATCTTCTTATCACTTCACCATCAGATAAACCCCTGAGCTCTTCAATGTCCAGATCGCCTTTCAAAGCCGCCTCGGCGGCTCCTTTTATATAATTTGCCTTTCTGAGACTCATGCCGCACTTTTGTATTTCATCAGCGGGAATCTCGGCGATCGCTCCGGGAGAAATCTTTCCAGTTGCAGCGCAAAGCCTGGCCCAAACTGTGTCCGCAGCCTTGCTTGAGATCTGCTGGCTTACGATACTGTTTATCAATGCGGCAAACAGATCCGGCATCACTGCCCTTTGAATTATCCCGATCCGTTCTATTGCGCTTCCCAGCCTCTTGTCCTTCTTTTTCAAGTGCTCAATTTCCGGTTCCCCATAAATAAAAAACATGATCTGCTCCCTGCCGGAATTATCCGGACAAAGTGTCATAAGCGCCATAAGTTTACCATTTCAATTCATCAATTTGCAGATGTCGTTGCTGAATCCCAACGGGTCTTCCACGGACAGTCCTTCTATAAGCAATGCCATTTTCAACAGGCATTGAACGCAGTACTTTTTCCATTTCTATGCTTACCGCACCTTCGCTGGAAAGGCAGACGGGATGGGATTTGAGCCTTTTTGAAAGACGGACATCGGCAACCTTTTCACCAAGGATCTCTTTCATGGCCATAAGCATATCCTTAGCTTGCTCTGCCTTAGATTCTTCTTCTTTTTTTCCTTCGTCTGCTTCGAGCCCGAGATCGCTGTCCGACACTGATTTGAATTCCTTTTCTTTGAAATTCATGAGGACCCGAATGGCAAACTCATCTACCTCTTCCGTGAAATACAATATCTCATAACCTTTATCTGCAACCAGCTCGATCTGGGGCAGTCTGTCGATTTTTTCGTTTGATTCGCCCGAGGCGTAGTAAATGTACTTTTGGTCTTCCTTCATCCGAGAGACGTACTCATCAAGAGTGGTCATTTTCCTCTCTGAGGAGGAGTAGAACATCAATAGTTCCTGAAGCTCATCTCTGTTCAGGCCATACTCGCTGTAAATACCAAATTTGAGCTGCCTCCCGAAGGAAGCGTAAAAGCGTTCGTATTTGTCCCGGTCATCTTTAAGAAGGCTCAAAAGCTCGCTTTTAACCTTGTTCTTGATATTCTTTGCGATGAGCTTTAGCTGCCGGCTGTGCTGCAGCATCTCTCTCGAAATGTTCAGTGACAGGTCCTCCGAATCCACCATTCCTTTCACAAAACTGAAATAGTCGGGGAGCAGGTCGGGACATTTTTCCATTATCAAAATCCCGTTAGCATAAAGGGCCAGCCCTTTTTCATATTCCTTCGTGTAGAAATCATAAGGGGTCTTCTCGGGAATGAACAGGATGGACCTGTAGTTGACGGCACCATCCGCAGCTACGTGGATGTACTTCAGAGGCTTATCAAATCCATAGTGCTTCTCCGCATAAAAATTCTCATAGTCTTCCGGCTTCAGCTCGCTTTTATTTTTCCGCCAGATTGGAACCATGCTGTTTACCGTCTCTTCGACGATGATCTCTTCAAAATCGTCTTCGCTGCCTTCTTTCAGCTTCCGCGAAGGAATGTCCATCTTGATCGGGTAACGAATAAAATCAGAGTATTTTTTTACAAGGGAACGCAGGCGATGTATGTTCAGGAAATCCTCGTAGTGATCATCTTCGGTATCCTGCTTGATCTGCAGCGAGATCTCCGTTCCGACTCCTTCTTTTTCGCAGGGTTCTATGCTGTACCCTTCGGCGCCTTCGGACTCCCATCTGTATGCTTCTTCGCTGCCCAGGGCCTTGCTGACTACCGTTACCTTATCGGAAACCATAAAGGCGGAATAAAAGCCAACGCCGAACTGGCCGATAATATCGTATCCGTCTTTTGCCTGATTATCTTTTTTGAAGTCCAAAGATCCGCTCTTTGCAATGATGCCTAAGTTGTCAGACAGTTCATCCTTTGTCATGCCAATGCCTGTGTCGGCTATTTTCAGAATGCGGTTATCCTTGTCTACGGTAATCTTTATATAGTAATCCTCTTGATTGAAGCGGATATTTTCATCCGTCAAAGCCACATAGTATATTTTATCGATGGCATCGCTGGCATTTGACAGCAGCTCTCTTAAAAATATTTCCTTGTTGGTATAGATCGAATTGATCATGAGCTCCAAGAGACGCTTGGATTCCGCTTTGAATTGTCTTTTAGCCATGTATATCCTTTCCCCCTTTTTCTGCTGCGCATAATATAATGTATCTTTGCTATATGCGTTAAGTTAGCACTCGTCGGTTCAGAGTGCTAACAATACTATACCATACTTTTTTACCCTGTCAACATTATCGTAATAATTCGATTGGATGTGCTCTGGCACCTTTAGTCACTTGGAGCATGACTGGCGGCCGGATTATCAACTAAATGTAAACCAAAACCTTCTCTGGACCGGGTTTTGGTTTATATTGACGGCGGCGGTGGCCGCCGGAGGCTGAAGCCATGCTCAAAATGTAAACCAAATCCTCCTTTACCCGGGTTTTGGTTTATATTCACGGCGGCGGTGGCCGCCGGAGGCTGAAGCCATGCTCAAAATGTAAACCAAATCCTCCTTTACCCAGGTTTTGGTTTATATTCACGGCGGCGGTGGCCGCCGGAGGCTGAAGCCATGCTCAAAATGTAAACCAAATCCTCCTTTACCCGGGTTTTGGTTTATATTCACGGCGGCGGTGGCCGCCGGAGGCTGAAGCCATGCTCAAAATGTAAACCAAATCCTC
>JAKJCD010000108.1 GCA_022706625.1 Bacillota bacterium
GAACCCGGCCAGGGAAGCAGTTTCATTCTCTATCTGCCGTCCTCTGAGAAAGATTTAGCTAATGATAAGGATTCAATCGAGAGGCCTGTGCGAGGCACGGAGAGTATCCTGCTGGTAGACGATGAAAATATGGTTCTGGATGTGAGCCGGGAGCTGCTGGCGTCTCTGCAATATAAGGTCTATACGGCAGGTAGAGGCGAGGAGGCAGTCGCCATTTACATGGAAAGGAAAGGCGAGATCGACTTGGTGATCCTGGATATGGTCATGCCGGGGATGTCCGGGGGCGAGACCTTCGATCGCCTGCGTGAGATCAACCCCGAAGTAAAGGTTCTTCTTGCCAGCGGCTACAGCATCGACGGGCAGGCGCAGCAGATCATGGATCGCGGCTGCGATGGTTTCATCAAGAAACCATTCCGATTGGCGGAGCTGTCCCAACAGATACGGAAGGTGCTGGATTGAATCGATCCTTTCGATCGGTAAAGTGTAATGCAGAACACTGTCTAACCTCGTACAAGATGGACACAATGTCCAGTACAGGTCATTATTTTATGAATAGTGGCCACTCCCTCCAAATACAAAGCGAGGGGCGGCCGATTCTATCAGGGCAATGAATGCGGGGAGAAAGGCGCTATCTTTTGAGTTTGGCTTTCCTGAAGATCGGGGGTATTTCCCTTTATGAAATCAAGCTTACAGATATTTTGATCAGTATCCATCCTTTCAATCTACAATGAAAGACTGTCAGTTCTTCGGCAGTACAGGCCATCCGATACAATCCGCTTCGATTATCGATGCCGCAGTACCTGAAGACATCTTTGCTTGACACACCCGATCCATCCCTTTATAGACATTATTCTAGAGAAAAGCACCCAGCGCTAGGGCAGCCGTCCAATCTCGTCACGGACAGCACTTGTAAACATTTACTCCTGTTTAGATCATGCATCTTGAAAGCGTTACTCTTCATCCGGAAAAGTATCCCCTTCTGGATCGTTATCCTTTCAATCTACCCATTTTTCATCAGCCGCAATCCATTCACTTCACAACGCCCGTGACGCTCTTTGTCGGAGAAAACGGCACGGGCAAGTCGACACTCCTGGAGGCGCTCGCCCATATTTGCGGTATACATATCTGGCGGGATGGGTTGCGATCCCGTTTTGAAAATAATCCTTACGAAGGCCAGTTTCATCATTGCCTGAGCATCAATTGGACGTCAGATCGTGTGCCAGGATCGTTCTTTGGGTCCGCCATCTTTCATCACTTCGCCCAGATTTTGGACGAGTGGGCAGTGGCCGACCCAAACCAACTCAAACATTTTGGTGGAAAGTCGCTCCTGACTCAGTCGCACGGCCAGTCGCTCATGTCCTTCTTCCGGAATCGTTACCGTCTCAAAGGGCTCTACCTCATGGACGAACCGGAGACGGCCCTATCACCCCGCAGCCAAATCGATCTGTTGGATTTACTGACAAATGTTGGTAGTGGGGGAAATGCCCAGTTTATCATCACGACCCATTCGCCGCTCATTCTGGCCTGTCCCGGGGCAGTCATCTACAGCTTCGATAGGGCTCCCATCCGGACTCTGCCCTACGAAGAAACAGAGCACTATCGGATCTACAAAGGCTTTATGGAAGACCGGAGCCGCTACATGAAGTCATGATAAGGACCATATTGACAGGATTCATATACAGGAGAATTACACCCCATTTGTTCATGCTCATGCTTGGCATACACAATTCGCTGAACCCAATCATGCGCCCATGACGTGCTCCGAGTGAACTTTTTGCTTTGTGAGTAAGAGTATGAGAATACTGATCATCCTTGGACATCCAAATCCCCGAAGTCTGAACCACGCAATTGCCTATGCCGTAAGAGATAACATGCGCGAAGCCGGGCATGATGTTGTGTTCCATGATTTATATGCTGAACGCTTTGACCCTTTGCTTTTTGACAATGAGATTCCGGAGAAAGGGAACGTTCCCGCTGAGATTCTATCACATAGCAACGACCTATGCTCTGCTGATGGGATCGTTATCGTTCATCCCAACTGGTGGGGGCAACCACCGGCGATCCTAAAAGGGTGGATCGATCGTGTATTCCGTCCTGGTCTTGCCTATCGTTTTGAGGAGGGAGACAGTGGTGAAGGTATTCCCATCGGAATGCTCCGAGCTAAGACTGCCGTGGTCCTGAACACTTCGAACACAGAGGAAAGTCGAGAACAGAAAGTATTTGGGGACCCCTTGGATGCAATCTGGAGGAGATGCATATTCGACCTCTGCGGTGTTCGCTCATTTCACCGTAGGATGTTCACTGTTGTCGTGACAAGTACATGGCAGCAACGTGCCGCCTGGATTGAGGAAGCAAAGAGAATTTGCAGGAACGTATTTGAAGAGGATCCACACAACAAGTCTGATGTATGAGCACGGCCTATATCTGCATTCGATCCGTGTCATTCCTGCTCTCTTTCAATCCATATGGCGTCGACACTTGGCCCATGCCATATTTCCGTAAATAAGCGCATTCACTTCAAATACAAAGCGAGGGGTGGCTGATTTTTGCCAGGGCAATGAATACGGAGGGAAAGCGTGTAGCTTCTTCCTGCAAGGATTCCGTGCTTTCTACAGCCGCGCTCCCAAGTTCTCCTATCAGATGACCCTGGCCAAGGGAGACGGAAGCTAAGGTAAAACCATCAACAAACTTACCAAGGCTCATGTCCTGGTAACGGCCTATGACCGATCCCGAACGAAGAAATCTCCTGGAGGTCGTTGAGGAAAGGCATGCTTCTACCATCGTCACCAGTCACTCCCTGTGGATCACTGGCATGAAAAGATCGGCGATCCTAACATTACCGACGCTATTTTCGACCGGCTGATCCATTACGCCCATAAAATAAACCCAGATTCCGCAATAGGGGTTAATTTTCTATTGCGGAGCAATAGAAAAAGATTTAAAAAAGGCAATAGAAATCAGTGACATGTGATGGTATAGTTTGATGGTGGAAGCGGTAAAACAGGAGTAAGATTTACTTACAGGAGATTCTATGGATTTTGAGATAGGATTTACGGATAAGGAGATAACACCGTGGGGCGGGATGGCTCTCATGAAAAGGATGCTGGATAGGTCTAAGATCGATGATCTGATCGCCTCTTTGGGAATATCTGCACCGGGTTCTAACCGCGGCTATTACCCTGAACAAATAATAAAGAGTTTTCTGGTGAGCGTCTGGTGCGGGGCAAATCGGTTTATGCATACGGAAGTGACCAGGCAGGATGAAGTCATCGGGCGCATATTTGGTTGGAAACGGATATGCGGGCAGGACACATACCGGAGGTTTTTCGGCAAGTTTACCCAAGGGATGAACCAGCGGGTATTCACATTAACCTCCATGCCCGGCGCGGACACAACGAAACATGAAAATATCCTGCTATTTGTGGACATTTTCATATAAATCTATCAGTGGTTTTTTTCCAATCTGCAATTTGACAATTACACCTTGGATATGGATTCTTCGGTATTGACGAGATACGGTGAGCAAGAGGGCGCAAGGCGCGGCTACAATGTAAAGAAGCCTGGGAGAAATTCCCATCATCCGTTAATGGCCTTTGTGGCCGACTGCCGGATGGTGGCGAACCTGTGGTTGCGGAGCGGCAACACCAGTTCAGTAAATAACATGTACTCATTTTTGGAAGACACCCTTCAGAAGTTACAGGGCAAGAAGATTGGTTTGTTACGAGCAGACAGCGGCTTTTACGGAGAAGAGACATTCCGGTACCTGGAAGAAAGAACAGAACCGGTCAATTATATTATAGCGGCACGTTTGTATAATCCTGTTCAGAGGAAGATATCTCAACAAAAGCTCTGGTTAAAATTAGGAGACGGAATCGAAGTTGGCGAGACGCCATATTGCGGATTAACCGGAACAAAAGCACGGCGGCTGGTCATAGTAAGGCAGCATGTTCCAGAGAGACCTCAAGCCACAGGCAATCAGTTGAAACTTTTTCAGGACAGCGAGACTTACAATAATTACCGTTATCATTGCTTTATTACGAATCTGACCTTGCCTTCGCAACAGATATGGACCCTCTATAAACAGCGGGCGGATGCGGAGAACCGGATTAAGGAACTGAAGTATGATTTTGGTTTTGGCAGTTTCAACATTGCGAGTTTTTATGGCACCGAGGCAGCATTGAACATGGTGATGCTGGCCTATAATTTAATGAGTTTGTTCCGTCAGGTGATCTTGCAGGAAAAGACACAGGCTAATTTGTCTACACTGAGATACAGAATTTTTGCCATTGGCGGATACATGATAAAAGAAGGCAACACGCGACTTCTGAAATTGTCATTAGCCATGAAACGACGGGCTTGGTTTCTGGGGCTTTGGAACAAAACTTCCCAGTTCTCCATGCCCGTTTCAGCTTTTCCCTAAATCTCTATTGCGGAATCTGGGTTAATGGTAAATGAACATCTATTTAAAAAAAGGAAAGAAAAATGAAAATGGCTATTCCCGAACAAGAATCCGGTGAATACAAAGTCCGCCTCATGCAGGATACTGATGCAGAGGCTGTTGTGGCTCTTTACAGGGCAGTTTATGGTGATAACTATCCGGTCAAAGAAATGTATGATCCCCAATACATCATCCAGCAACAGGAAGCGGGGTTGATGTATCGGGTGGTGGTCATCAATGCCTGTGAAAAGGTATTGGCGCATCATGCGCTTTACCGACTCGGAGAGACCTATCGCGGAATGTATGAGCAGGGACATGCCATGGTGCTGCGTGAATATCGGGGCAAAAGGTTCAACGATGCTTTGCTGGGGTACATTTTGAGAGTGCTGATTCCGGCGGTGGGGGTGGAGGAATGGTGGGGAGAGGCAGTTACAAACAGCATGGCAACGCAAAAATCGGCGATCAGTACCGGGGCGAAAGAGTGGGGTATTGAGCTTGAGATCATGCCTTCCGATTCCTATGAAACGGAAAAATCGGCTTCGGGGAGAGTGAGCGCGGTCGTGCAAAGCATGGCTATTCGGGACAAGCTCCACACCGTCTTTTTACCTGTCCCCTACCAGGAAATACTGCGGAAAATATATGTTGCAGGAAAGCGGAAACGCCAGTTCGAGGCGAGCGCTCTAGGACTTCCTGAAATGGGGCAAACCCGTTGCGCCGAAACGTTCATACCCGGTGCGGGAGTTTTACGAATGACCGTATTGGATGCCGGACAGGATGCGGATGAAGTGATGGCGACCGCGGTGAAAAAATTCACTGCGGAAGGAGCGGTGGTGATTCAGGTGTTTTTGCCGCTGGATAAGCCGTGGGTCGGCGCGCTTATCGAAGTTTTGAACCGTCAGGGTTTTTTCTTTTCCGCCGTGATGCCACGCTGGTTTGACGCCGATGCCCTTTTGATGCAAAAGCTGGTTTATCCGACGGACTATGACAGCATCCAGCTCTATTCCGATTTTGCCAAAGACCTGCTCCAGTTCATTATCCGGGATCGACAGCGCGTGGATTGGAAAAGGTCGGAATAAGTTTATTCATCTGTGGTTTTTCCTGCATTTTACCATAAAGCAACGGGAGGCGGGCAAGGCCTGAAATTATCCCAGATTCCGCAATAGGGCAGATTTCTATTGCGTAGCAATAGAGATTCAGTTAAAAATGCGTAACGAAATTGAAGGCATTGATTCATTCAGCCACTGTTTGGGCAGGCGTAAGACTTACTTACGGGAGGAATCATGGATTTTGAGATTGGATTTACCGATAAAGACATCACCCCGTGGGGCGGCATGGCTTTGATGAAGAAGATGCTGGACCACTGCGACATTGATTCCATGATTTCCACATTAGGCCTTCCCGAGCCCGGTTCCAATCGCGGATATAAGCCGGAAGACATCATCAAAAGCTTTTTGGTCAGCGTGTGGTGCGGAGCCAATCGTTTTCTGCATACGGAAGTCACCCGTCAGGATGCTGTCATCCGGAAAATATTTGGATGGAACCGGATATGCGGCCAGGACACCTATAAGCGGTTTTTCAGCAAATTTACCCAGGAGCAGAACCAGCAAGTATTTACCTTGATCTATCAGTGGTTTTTCCGGAATCTGCGCTTTGACAACTACACACTGGACATGGATTCCTCCGTCTTGACCCGTTATGGGGATCAGGAGGGGGCAAGAGTGGGTTACAATGCGAAGAAACCGGGAAGAAAGTCTCATCATCCCCTGATGGCATTTGTCGCCGATTGTCGGATGATTGCCAATGTCTGGTTGCGAAGCGGCAATGCCCATTCCGCCAACAACCTGTTTTCGTTTTTGGAAGACACGCTTTGTAAACTGCAAGGCAAGAAGGTCGGATTATTAAGAGGCGACAGCGGTTTTTACGGGGAAGAGATCTTCCGTTA
>JAKJCD010000109.1 GCA_022706625.1 Bacillota bacterium
GCGGGACTGGCATTGTACAGTATCGGTATTATCGGCGAACAGGTAAACTTATACGGAGAATATACGGTTCCGAATACTGAGTATTCCGCCGGAATGGAAGTGCATATGCAGGCAAATCTGTATAACCTGACATATGCCATAGTCGCAAGCGATGCTGAGTTATCCAAAGCTGCTCTGGATCTTGCCACCGGCCACGGAAAAGAATTTGTAGCTAACAGGGAGGCATATATTAACAATCAGCGCAATAGCGACAAGAATGCCGACTTAGAGAAATTAAGCGTGTTGACAACTGAAGCGGCTGCAGCGCGGGGGGAGATCGCTGAGCTTTTACTTAACCCTTCTGACGAAAACCATGCAAAAGCACTCCGGTTGTTCGAGAAGGAGTATAAGCCGAGGATAGACCAAGCGATGGAGGTCTTAAGAGGATTTTCGGCATCAGCAAAAGCAGAAGCGGAACAGCAGAACACCGATGCGGCAGCTGCAAAAGCGATGGCATGGATCATGCTTGTTGTCTGTATCGCGGTATCCGTCATTGCCACAGTAATTGTTATTATTGCGATTCGAAGATCAATAATGAAACCTGTGCAGGAGATAGTAAGCGTTTATGAGGAAATATCCAAAGGCAACATGAAGGCAAATCTGAGCTATGAAAGCAAAGATGAACTGGGCGTGATGGCAAAGCTGATCAAGAAAACAAACGAAATGCAAAGAAACATTATTGAAGATATAATAGAGAAATTTACTAAGATATCCCAGGGAGATCTTCAGCTTTGCGTTGATATGGAGTATCCCGGAGATTATGCACAAATAAAACAAACCATAGAGAAGACCGTATCCGCTCTCAACAGTACCCTGCACACTATCAACATGGCCGCCGAGCAGGTAAGCACAGGAGCTGCGGAAGTTTCCAGCGGGGCCCAAGCCCTTGCGGCAGGCTCGACGGAGCAGGCATCCTCGGTGGAAGAGCTGAGTGCGGCAATAACTCAAATCGCAGAAGAGGCGGCAAAGAATTCAGAGAATGTAAAAATAGCAAACCAGGAAGTGGAACGGGCCGGAACCGATGCAAGCAACGGAAACGAACATATGGCTCAGCTCAGCGAAGCGATGTCGGAAATAGGCTCTTCCTCACACCAGATCGCAAATATCACAAAAGCCATTGAGGATATCGCATTTCAGACCAACATCCTTGCGTTAAACGCAGCCATTGAGGCAGCGAGGGCCGGAAATGCAGGGAAAGGTTTTGCGGTGGTAGCGGATGAAGTGAGAAATCTTGCCGCAAAAGCCGCAGAGGCGGCTAAACAAACGGTTGAATTGATTAATAACTCCGTCAATACTGTATCTCGGGGAACGGATATAACGTCAAAAACAGCCCAAGTCCTGAAAGATTTGGGAGAGAGTGCCGGTAGGGTCAGAGAGGCTATGGTCAGAGTCGAACAGGCATCTTCCGAGCAGGCCAATGCCATCGAACAGATCAAGCAGGGGCTGATGCAGGTTTCTACCGTCGTTCAGACCAATGCTGCCACTGCAGAGGAAAACTCCGCGACCAGTGAGGAAATGTCCGCTCAGGCAGTAACCTTAAGACAGGAAGTAGGCAAATTCAAACTGGACTCCTCTTATGACAGAAACAGCGGTGTGACTATATCCCTTCTGGCAGAACCGGAAAAGAAGGGCGGCGTGACAGTTGATACATTAGATTTCGATGCTTCATTCGGTAAATACTGAGTCACCGAAAAGCAGAAAATAATTGATTGTGGAAAACCCGTTGATGAGCCCAACGGGTTTTCTGTTATGTAAGCTGCTATTTTACCTTGTCATATTTGCCATGTGCCCCGTTATCTTTTTTTGCCCTTGTGTCGATTCTGTGTATAAATAATGCTGAATATCTACCCTAATTTAAGTAGTAAAACTCACAAAATCAGCTAAAAACCAAAGAAAGACTAATTTGTGTATAACAAAATGCCATTTTGTTATACACAGATTGCTTTTTTTCAGAATTTAGCTGATCAAACGGCGTTTTTCAAGAGTTTAAGCCTCTATTTTTGCTGTTTGTTATACACAGAATGCAATTTGCGATGATTTTAGCTGATTTAAGAGCTGCATCGGCAACTATTTTAAACCCGTTCTCAACAAGCCTTTTCTTTAATTTCTGACTTGTTCGGCAGAATCTATGTAAGCTGCTGTTTTACCTTGTCATATTTCCTGAGGATATCCGGGACTTGATCCTTAATTTCGTATTTCAATGTATGTAAATGTATTGGGGTCCATTTCAAAATCCAAATCCATTGTTTCTTTTGCCTCAGTGAACGAAAAGCTTATACTGCCGGAAGAAGCATCATTGATATAGGCTTTCATGCTATCGGTCAGAATCCGGGGGAATCCAAGTGCTTTTTGCGAATCATAAAAATTATGTTTTTCTCCGTAGGTTTTCTCGATTATCAACCTTTTACCCCAGATGTCCTTAATATGAATATGGGCTTTAAGTTTTGACTCCCTATCCTCATTGAATATCATAACGTAGATAATATCTTCATTTTTCACGATCATGTATTGATCCCGCAATTCTGTAATGATCCCGTCGATTCCGGAAAAAACCGAATAAACAGAATAAAAAGGTGTTATGAGTCCCTCAGGAGTGAACAGAGCTTTATACTGACCGGAAAGCTTTACTCCGTCATGGGGGTTCTTAACGATGTTTGATAAGGCGGAGCATACCGAATAAATGGCGCCGGAATCATAATATGCCCCCGCTTCCGAAGGCTCTGATGAAATCAGGGGGATATTCAAAGCCTTGATCATATTCTCCGTGAGTTCATCCGGCGCCTGCTCAGTGCATGCGATCTGAAGGGGTAATTTTAAAGATTGCAGCGCTATCAGGATATCCATGGCTTCTTGTTTGCTCCGGTTTTCGCATAGCAGCCGACAATCAAGCTCGATAATGAATGAGTCCAGCCTCTGCAGCCTTTCCTTCTGATAATTAAGTATGAAAATGTCCTCATATGATGAAAGAAGGATTTTTAAGGGAAAGGTCTTTTTAAACAGTTTGCCGGTCCTGTAATTATATTTAACGGGTATGAAAATATGATGAGAGGACTTTGATAGAAGTCTGTTGTCCATTTTTGAACGACGGGCTATAATATATGTTTCCAGTAAAGAGACAGCCATCTCTTTCGAAAATGGACCATGGGAGCATCTTTCGCAAGGGTTCAGCTGTTTACGGTATTGAGCCGGTGTCATATTATACCAGGCCCTAAAGCATTTGTTGAAATATGGGAGGGATGAAAACCCGCAGGATTCACTTATTTGGGTCAGAGTCAGCCGGTCCTCCACCAGGAGTTTCTCGGCATACTCAAGCCGGACATAGTTTAAGAAGTTTTGAAAACTGAGGCCCGAGGTGTTTTTTATTAGATGGGAGATATAATAAGGGCTCAGGTATACTATATCGGCTAAATCCTCCAAAGTGATCCTTTTGTCGTAGTTTAAATAAATATACTTAATTATTTTATAAAGCCTGCTAAAATCTATATCGCTCTGACCACCCCGGTCCGCTTTGAATTTATTATCCTCAATAAAGAAACCCTGAAATTGATTTACTAAAGTAAAAATCAAATCGTTGATGCAATCCATCGGCAAGGAGGCATTTTCCTTTTCCCTGATATATGCCAGTGCAGCTTTTGCGATATGATGCTTAAGGACGGATACTTTTTTCTGCAGATCTTGATATTTCAAAGTAGATGTTTTACTGTAATCTTCACATGCAAATATCATATAGTCGATATCGGGATAAAGATCATTGTAAAACTCAAGATCGACATACATGTCAAGCATAATAATATCTGGAGTTGATCCAAATATGCGGTGCATATCTTTTGTGTCCACGATCAATACATCCCCTTTTTTGAGGGAGTAATGAACATTGTGAATTTTGCAATTGGTTTTGCCCTTTAATATCAGCAGTATTTCCAATTCATTGTGATAATGAAAATCTTCTTCGGCTACATTTGAAAAAGAGACTGAGTAGGGCAGATCGATCGGATATTCAATACTTTCTAATAACATTTCTTGCCCTTTGTTTTAAACACTTCGTTTCTTGCGATATAACATAGCTATTCTTGTCACTTTCAGGTTTTGGCTATGTTTTATTTGCAACATATATAAATAGTTCTGACAATTCTGTCGTTTCGGGAATAATTGCGGCAGGTTACAATTTATATAATCTAATATAACAGAAATATTTGCAGAGAGGTGATCAATATGAAAAAAATTTTAATTCTGGGCGTCGGCGCTCAAGGGTCCACCGTGGCCAGGCGCATGGATGAGGAACCGGATGTAGCGGAAGTGATTTGCGCAGATTACGATCAAAAAGCAGTCGATGAGCTGGTAAAGGAGCTGAAGAAGGGGAGAGGAGCCAAGGTTGATGCATCAAACAGGGACAGTATCGTGGCGGCTGCAAAAGGCGCAGATCTCATCGTCAATGCCCTGCCCTTAGCATTCGGCCCTAATGTGCTGGAGGCGGCCCTCGAAGCAAAAACGAATTATCAGGATTTCGCTGCAACGGATGCTCTTTTGGAGAGCTGGGTCGATGGAATAAAGCTGATGTATACGGAATACGGCAAACGTTTCGCAGAAATTGGAAAGATGGCCATCATCGGCACAGGGTCCGCTCCAGGATTCATCTGCGTTGCTGCAAGGAATGCAATGCGCTATCTTGATTCCTGCGATACCATATACAACATCGTTTACGAAGGAGTGGAAGCTCAGAGGTTTCTTCCTTTCTGGTGGTCTCCAATAACTGCCCTGTCGGATATGAGCGAAGATGCCTATGCTTACGAAAATGGCGAAATCATAAGGACGGCAGCTTTCAGCAGGCCGATATACAGGAAATATGACTACCTGGATAAAGAGGTCAAGCTGGTGGAACACGCCCATGACGAGCCTTTGCATATGGGGATGAATTCCGAAAAGTTTTTTAAAGGGGTCAAAAATGTCTATTTTAAATATGGCGGAGCCGGTGTTGAATTTGCCGAGCCTTTGTCCAGGGCAGGCTTGCTGTCAAGGGAACCTGAGGAAGTGGACGGCGTCATGGTAATACCGTTCAATCTAATATACAAGCATCTGCCCCCGGCTCCCAAATATAAGGAAGAGATCCAGGAGATCCTGGATGAAGGTCTGGTTTCGGATTCCGGCGCTATGGTCGTTGAAGCCATCGGGAAGAAAGACGGAAAGGATGTATTGGTCGAGACCCATGTATTTGCTCCGGGGCTCGTTGAATCCTTCCAAAGGGCCGGAATAACATCGGAAATGTATTTGACCGGGCAGGGGGGAGCATTGTTTACCAAGATGTTTGTCAAGGATCTTTATACTCAAAAAGGGCTTATCTCATCCGACATGCTTACATTTGAGCAGGTAGATCAGTATCTGAAGTGGGCGGAGGATCTGGGCATCACTTTGCAGATTGAAGTAAAACCCTATTCCGGTATATAATTAATTTTAACAGATGTTCACCGCCGGCAATGCTGCGACGAACATCTGTCAATTAGTAATAGTAACTAAAATAGCAATACAAGGAGGTGTTACATTTGACTGATCTTAACCAGGTACAAGGCGTAGCCGGACTGAAAAAGTACGATGTGAAAACCGTCAATATCGTGTTCATGATTTACTGTCTGGTTGCAGCCGGTGCTTTCGGGATCGAAGAAATGATCCCTGCCAGCGGACCCGGTGTAACATTGATAATGCTTATAGTTTTTCCCTTCATATGGGCATGGCCCATCAGCAGCATGGTGGCTGAAATGGGGGCGATCCTGCCTTCGGAAGGCGGTGTTTACGTTTGGGTAAAGGAGGCGTTCGGTGAATTCTGGGGCTTCCAGGCGGGTTGGTGGAACACAGTATCCATTTACATAACCAATGGCATATATGTGGCTCTTGTTGTAGGGTATTTGAGGCATTTTGTTGAAATGTCCGATTTTACCGGCTTTGTTGTAAAGATCCTGATGATCGTTATCTTTACTATCATCAACCTTCTTGGCATCCGTGAAGTGGGATGGGTAAGCACATTCCTTTCGATTTGTATCTTGATCGGATTTTCCGTAGTGGCTATCGTTGGGTTTGCCAACTGGAACCAAAACCCCTTCGAGCCTGTGGTAGCCTATGAAATGACAGGTTTTGAGGCAGTGGGAGGCTGCATCGCCATCTGCATTTGGATGTACTGTGGTTATGAGTGCATTTCAAATATGGCAGGAGAAGTCACAAATCCTCAGATCATACCAAAAGGCTTGATCATAGCCATGCCTCTTATCGCTTTAACCTATGTTCTGCCTACTATGGCAGGTCTTGC
>JAKJCD010000010.1:0-15667 GCA_022706625.1 Bacillota bacterium
ATCCACGGGTATGGTTTCAATCCCCCCCACTCTTTGTACTGCTTTCTCCTGGATGACCTGCAGGATCTTGACCTGTAAATTCAAGGGAAGCTCGGCGATTTCATCCAGAAAAACGGTACCGTTCTTTGCCGCTTCAAACAGCCCCTTTTTCCCTTCCTTCCTGGAGCCGGTAAATGCCCCCCTTTCATAGCCGAAAAGCTCAGACTCCAGCAGATTTGCCGGAATAGCACCGCAGTTGATCTGTATGAAGGGTTGATCTTTCCTGTTCCCTATACTGTGAAGCAGTTTTGCTATTATTCCTTTACCTGATCCTGATTCGCCGGTTATCAGCACTGTAGTGTCAAGCGATGCAAGTCTCTCAACCATTTGAATAACGCTTAGCATGGCGGGACTGTTTGCGATCAGACCTTCATATTTATATCCCTCCCCTGCCCGGATATCATGCAGAGTGCTTTGTACGCTTTCCAGCTTACTCTCCAGCTCCGCAAGTTCGGTTATGTCGTGAGATGCGGTAATTATTTTTGCCAGCTTTCCTTCTTCATCGAATATCGGGGTTCCGATGCTGAGCAGTTGTTTGCCGTCGCGGTTTTTATGAAGCATGGTGATCTCTTTTTTCTCTTCCATGACCTGCCGCGCAACGGAAGGTGTGAAAACTCCGATGTGCTCTAAATATGTGCAGTGCTTGCCTATGATGTCTTCTTTTTTAATACGGTAGATTTCTTCTCCGGCTTTATTGATCCAAAGAGCATATCCTTCTGCGTTATCTATAAAAATCGCATCCCCAATACTGTTTAAAATAGGTAATAAATCCTTGATGTCAAGGCCGTAATATTCAGCCCCGTTCACTTTACCCATATCTTTACCTCTTTTCGGCAGATCTGATACAATATTGGATCTTAAGATTCAATATTGTATCAGACGCTCAATCGCTTGCTTTTTGGCTTCCTTAGAGATTTACTTGCTTTAGTCCTCTTGTTGATTCAATAGTGTATCAGCTTCTGCCGAAACAATCAAGAGGCGCAGGTGATTGCGATCAGCAAGCAGCATTTGTTAAGATCCTGCAGGCACTGCAATTCCATGTTTTTCCCTTACCGGAGAATCGTTATTTTATCGATTCGCAATTGATTGGTTCGATGGCATAGTTTTTGCTTAATTAAGTATAATAGACTATTATCTCAAGGAAAAGGGTTTCCTTTTCCCAAGTGTCCGGCTTCTTTTTATCTGACACTTAAATCATCAGCAAGGGCGCAGAGCTGTTCAGTGTCTGCCCCGAAATCATCAAACCACTTACCAAGGAGGAACAACTATGTCAATTGATTATGCAAAGTATGTAGGTGATCTTGTAGCAAGGGCCAAAGCCGCACAGAATGCCATCGAAGGCTATTCTCAAGAACAGATCGATGAGCTCTGCGCCGCCATCGCCTATAGGACCACCAGGCCGGAATGGGCACAGCAGGCTGCAGAGATGCTGGCCGCCGAGTCCGGCATGGGAATCGCCGCTAACAAGGTAGCAAAGATCTACACCAAGGTCAAGGGCGGATACAGGGATATGAAAGGCAAGAAATCTGTAGGTCTCGTTGATGTCAATGAAGTGACCGGCATCAAGACATATGCGAAACCTATGGGAGTTATCGGCGCCATCATCCCGGTGACCAACGGAGAAGCAACTCCGATCTTCAAATCAATTTCCGCCATCAAGGGCAGGAATGCCATCATTTTAGCTCCCCATCCCAAAGCAGCCAAAACCAACATGTTTGTTACTGAGCGGATCAGGGAGACCCTTAAGCTTTACGGAGCACCAGAAGACCTGGTCATTCCAATTGAAGCTGAGTATGTAAGCGTTGAAGCCTCCGGCGAACTGATGAAACAGGTGGATTTTGTTCTGGCCACAGGCGGGACTCCGATGGTCCGCGCCGCATACAGCTCCGGGACCCCCACTATCGGTGTAGGTACAGGAAACGTTGTGACCATCGTTGATGGAAGCACTGATCTGGACAAGGTCGCAGACCTTATCACTGCATCCAAAACCTTTGACAATGCTACAAGCTGCTCCACAGAAAACAATATCATCGTCTTTGAGAGCTGCTATGATGCATTTGTGGAAGCGATGGCCAAGAAAGGTGCTTACACTATCAAAGAAAACACCGAGGACAAGGAAAAGATCGTCAAGACTTTATGGCCCAACACCCCCGTTGACCACGTCCTTAACCGTCTAATCATTGCAAGGCCCGCAGCGGAGATCGCCGAGCTTGCCGGCGTCAAAGTCCCCGAAGGAACGAGGATGTTAATGGTTGAAGAGAATCGCGGTTACGGAAACGAGTTCCCACTTACCGGCGAAAAGCTTTCCCCTGTTGCCGAGCTGAGAAAGGCAAAAGACTTTGAAGACGCATTGCAGCAGTTGGAATCCATCCTGAACTATCAGGGTCTCGGACACAGCTGCGGGATCCATACCACTGATATGGAAAAAGCCCACATCATGGGCGAACGCATCAAGGTGGCAAAGGTCGTCGTAAACCAGGCTCAGTCGCTTGTCAACAGCGGTGCATGGACCTGCGGATATCCCATGTCCATGACATTAGGCTGCGGCACTTGGGGCCACAACAGCATTTCACACAATGCCACCTGGAAGGATCTTCTTAACTTCACCTATCTCTCTACTCCCATTCCGTCTACCCAGCCCACCGACGAAGAGCTGTTTGACGGAAAAACTTATTAATTTATGCTAATGAGAGCTAAAGCCTTAGCCCTTAAAACCCTTTGGCTATGAAGCTTTAGCTTTTACCCACGCTAAATCATCAGTTTACTTTAGAATTAAGGAGGAAACAAAATGTCAAATGTAGTCGAAATGGGAAAAAAGTATAATCTGTATTCCTGGTCGGCCCAAAGCAAGGTCAATCCGACAAATATTGTAAAAGCAGAAGGTATTTACTTCTGGGACGAGGATGGAAAAAAATACTATGATATGTCCGCCCAGCTGGTGAACATGAACTTAGGACACGGCAATAAGAAGCTTATCCAGGCCATAAAGGACCAGGCTGACAAGCTGCCGTTTCTTGCTCCTTCCTTCTCTTGCGATGTAAGGACCGAAGCAGCCCGAAAACTCGTAGAGGTCTCCGGGCTGGAAGGTGCGAAAGTATTTTTCACAAATGCAGGTGCTGAGGCAAACGAAAACGCCATCAAACTGGCTAAAGCATATACCGGAAAATGGAAGATATTCTCTATGTACCGTTCTTATCACGGAGCCACCTACGGCGCAGCCAACCTTACCGGCGAACCAAGAAGGTTTATCAACGAGCCCGGCATTCCCGGATTCATCAAGTTTGACGGCCCCTATGCTTACAGGGCTCCTAAAGCCTGCAAATTTGAAACTGAAGAAGATGTCACAGCTTTCTACCTCGAGCTTCTTGAAAATCAGCTGCTCTATGAAGGTACCGATAATATCGCCGCTATTTTCTTAGAGACTGTCGTCGGCTCCAACGGAGTACTGGTCCCTCCCAAAGGTTATCTGGAAGGCGTTAGGGCTCTCTGCGACAAGTACAACATCTGCATGGTCTGCGACGAAGTCATGGCCGGTTTCGGAAGAACAGGTAAATGGTTTGCATTCCATAACTGGAATATTAAGCCTGACCTCATAACCTTTGCCAAGGGCTCTACATGCGGATACGTACCTCTGGGCGGCGTTATCGCAAACAAGAAGATCTCTGATTTCTTTGATGATAACAAGATGTACTGCGGGCTGACCTACAGTGCCCATCCCATGGGCTGCGCTGTTGCTATTGCAGCCATCGATGCCTACAAAGAGGATAAAGTCTTCGAGAATGTCTTAAAGGTCGGCAAAGTGCTGGGCGAAGGGCTTGAGACTTTAAAAGCAAAACATGCCTGCGTGGGAGACGTACGCTATATCGGCCTTTTCTCTATTGTAGAGTTTGTTAAAGACAAGGCCACAAGAGAACCCATCGTTCCATTTGGCAAAGATCCTGAAGGCATTATGCCTAAGATCCTCGGAATGCTCAGGGCGGAAGGTTTCTACACTTATGCCCATGAGAACATGATCCACGTTTCTCCGCCTCTGATCATCACTGAGCAGGAAATGAAGGAAGCTCTTCAGATGCTGGATAAAGTCATGGATTCCATCGACAATATGATAAAATAGCATCCGCCTGAAATTTGATCAAGATTAACTTCTTGCAGAGAATTTGATTTATGAAAGCGAAAACCGCTCCTTTTCGGAGTGGTTTTCTTTTTTAGATCGGCAAAACAGATACGTAGTTTAAAACAAGAACGGGTGTTTACATTTTGTTCTCACTATGCTATACTGTGAAAAACGTACATATATCAGCGAATTTATGGAGGATTGATGATGAAACTGTTAAAAGAGCGTGAAAAACAAATTCTGGAATACATGCTGGCAGAGATCAGAAAAAAAGGCTATCCGCCTACGGTTCGGGAAATGTGCAGTTCGCTCGGCATCAAATCCACATCCACAGCTCACAAAGATATCTCAAATCTGGAACAAAAGGGTTACATACGAAAAGACCCGGCAAAGCCCAGAGCAATAGAGATCCTTTACCCCGATATAGTAAAACCGGATGTTTATTCCCTTAAAGCAGAAAAATTAAACTATGAATCCGTTAACGGCAGTAAGGAAAGCGCCGAAGTGATAGATATACCCCTGGTCGGGCAGATTGCCGCAGGCACTCCCATTTTGGCTGAGGAAAACATAGAAGACAGCATTCCGGTCCCCTCCCGTTTTGTGAGCAATGGAAATCATTTCATGCTTACGGTCAAGGGCGACAGCATGATAGATGCCGGTATCTTCAACGGTGATTATATTCTGGTACGGCAGCAGCAGACAGCAACCAACGGCGATATCGTTGTCGCCATGGTGGACGGTTTTGAAAGCGAAGCCACGGTGAAAACCTTTTATAAAGAAAACGGCCATATACGCCTTCAGCCTGAAAACCAGAATATGAGTGCAATAATTGTTAAAGATGTCCGTATTCTCGGTTTGGTCAAAGGCGTTTTCCGCTACCTGTCATAAGATCATCCTCTTATTAATAAAAGCAGGCGATTTTAGTTGCCTGCTTTTTTTTATAAACAAAACACTATCTCGAGTTTTTTACACAGCTGCTGCCTGACCGGTGTATACTGTTTTAACGTTCTGCCCAGGAATTCAGCGCATTAATTATCCCTCTTGCCGCAGCTACAGCATAGGCTTCTTTAAATTCATCTGTAAGCATGACTTGAAGATCGTCCGGATTAGAAAGGAAACCACCCTCTATAATGACAGCCGGCATCAGACTTTTGTTAAGTACCGCCAAATGTGGGCAGTTTATAATGCCTCTGTCTTTTAAACCCGTTTCTAAAACCAGCTCTTTCTGCATGAATGCCGCCACTTCCTTGCTTGTGATCCCATAGGACTCTGTTCCCACCTTATCATAATACAGCACCTCTGTCCCATTTGGCGTGGCCGTTTCAGCCGAGTTGTTATGCACGCTTATCAGTAAATCTGCATTCAACGCATTTGCAGCTTCCGGTCGCGAGTATAAAGACATTGTGATATCACTGTCCCGCAGCAGGACAGTGCTGGCCCCGGCACTGCTCAACAGCTGGTTCAGCCTCAGTGCAATGGCTAGATTCAGATCCCTTTCCACGATGACCTCTCGGCCGTTTATTTTACCCGCTGCCCCCGGGTCTTTGCCTCCATGCCCTGCATCGATGGCGATCAGCTTTCCCGTCGCTCTCCAATCCAGTTCGGGCAATATAGCAGCATCGTCTTTATCTTCGTCAGGGAGCTCCTTCCAATTGATAGGATCGTTAGAATCGTCATCCCTTCGTTCTCCCCTGTTGATCGCAGTAACAGCTTTCTCAAAATCAATGAAAACTGTCGCCCTGTCATCTGAAAGTCTTACCCTGCCTGCAACCTTATCATTAAGATCAACAACTATGCGAACAGTATCGTCATTAAACTGGGAGTAGCGGATACTGTTGAATACTTCATTATCCGTGAGTATGGTTCCGACTTTATCCGGAAATACTGCATTGAAAATATCAATACCATATCTTTCGGGCTCTTTATATGCAAAGGCCCTTGTGCTTTTGAAAACATCCGATCCGCTTGCAATTATATGATAGCCGCTTTCGGTTTCTTCGTACTCGATTTTCGTGACTTCGGTCGGGCCTTCATTTTGGGGAGATGTTATAATAACTGTTCGGGAATCATTATTCCAGTTTACGTCACATTTCAAATTCTCCAGCACAAACCGCAAAGGTATCATTGTCCTGCCATCAATGATCCTGGGCGGGACATCCATCTCTTTGATGCTGCCGTTTACGAAAGCCGTGGCATTGTTGATCGTTACCTGAACGCGGTGGCTCCCAAGTATAGCTGTGGCCATCTCTGCCTTACTCTCCCAGAAAACCTCGGCTCCCATAGATTCAAGCAATGCTCTGTATGGCACCAAAGTCCTCCCGTTTTCAATAATGGGTGCAACATCCGTATTTACGGTCTGCCCATCTAACTGCAGACTGATGGGACCATCCGCAAAGGCGGTCCATGCGGCGCAGAATATTAAAATGATTACCGCAGCTGCTATTCTGATTATTGCTTTCATTTTATTGTCCTTTGGGTGAATCAATCAATCGAGGCTTCTTCCCCCCGTTTTGATCCTCTTTAGTACCGGCCCTTTAATATCGATTCTTTGTCATATTTCGTCGAATTATCTTATTATAATACAAATAAACACTTTAGGGGAGAGGCTTCATGCAATGTAACAAAGATTTAAAGAATACGTAAAATAGCTAAAAAAGATGTCAACTGCCATGACTGATGAATGGAAGTCTCCAAACGGGCAAAGGCAACGGAATACCGCTTTTCAGTCAAGTCAGCATCCTGCTAAATCTGCACTCATTGATTAAAAATGAAATGACCAAAATCTGTATCTAAACAAATATACGCAAAACGATGCTGTTGTCTGTCAATATGCCAGGGCATTCCTCCAGAGAAAACTATGTTGATTTTTTTATTTCCCTCGTTTATAATAGTGCACAGTGGTTATGGGCGGTTAGCTCAGTTGGTTAGAGCGCCTGCTCGACAAGCAGGAGGTCGTCGGTTCGAGTCCAATACTGCCCACCACGGAGGGATCTCCGCCCCTTCAAAAAACCCCGAATTTATTAAGCTTCGGGGTTTTTCTTTGTACTCTGCTGCTCCTTCTCTTCCCCGCGAAACTTCAATTCAGCTTCAATTCGCAGAGGCTCTAAAAGCACTGTTTTTATTGACAATCGGCATTAATTCCTATATGATTTATTTCGCGGGTTTTCTATGACCCATGTTATGTGCCCGTAGCTCAGCTGGATAGAGTATCAGACTCCGACTCTGAGGGTCGTGCGTTCGAATCGCATCGGGCATACCAGAATACGAAGTTCGCCTTATAAGCGGACTTCGTATTTATAACAAGCAACAAATACTCTTTCTTCTTGGTAAAAATCATGATATAAATAATTTAACAAGACTGAAAAGTTTAATACGGAAGGGGATAATACAATGACCGATATAAGCAAGCTTATTGATGGGCTGAAGCATACGGACGACAATTATGCCTATCAGTGTTTGAAACAACTTCAATCCTTGAGTGCAGAGTCAAACGCCGTCTATTCTTATTTTGATGCTTTTGCGGAAATGATATATGACCCTAAATCATACATCCGAACCAGGGGCTTGCTTTTGATAGCAGCAAATGCCAAATGGGATAAGGATAACAAAATCGATGAGATAATCGATGAGTATCTGAAACATATCATGGATGACAAACCAATAACGTCAAGACAGTGCATCAAAGTTCTGCCAGAAATTGCAAGGCATAAACCCGAGCTGAGAGATTCTATCCTAAGCGCCCTCAGAAAAGCAAATCCAATGATTTATAACAGCAATATGCAAAATCTGATTTACAAGGATATTCAAGACGCATCGAAAAGTATCGAGAGGCTTTAACCGGCCTTCTGTTCAACTACATTTCACGCAGCCTTTTGATCCGCTCTTCAATAGGAGGATGCGTTGCAAAAAGCCTGGATACCTTCTTTGCTAAAGGCTGGCTGATGCAGAGTGCGTGGACTGATTGATTTACAAAAGCGGTTTGATGGCTTTCAAGATACCGCCGGTTGTAATCATCAATTTTTTCCAGCGCAGAGGCCAGACCTAACGGATAACCGATTATTACGGCTCCCGAAGCATCCGCCAGGAACTCCCTCTGCTTTGATACGGCGCTTTGCATAGCCTTTGCGATCAGAGGTCCCAGCACAATGGCGATAATCGATGCCGCCATGATTATTAAAAGAATAATTGCATTGCCGCTTCCGGATCTGCTTGAATCTGATCTCCTCCCCCGCCCGGAAAAGCGCATCCCTCTGCCAAAGACATGCAAAATCATCAGCAATGCTGCCGAAAGAGCAGCTGCCAGTGATACAAATTTGATATCATCATTTTTCAAATGAGCTATCTCATGAGCTATGACCCCTTCCAGCTCTTCTCTGTCCAATACTTCCAAGAGGCCTCGTGTTACGGCTACCATAGATTTGCCTCCGCCGGATCCTGTGGCAAAGGCATTCAATTCTCCCGATTCAATAATATAAACCTTCGGCGGCATTATCTGTGCCCCGGAGGCAATAGCATCGACCGTCTCATAAAGATATGGGCTTTCCTCCCTGCTTACCTCTCTTGCATCGGCCGCCTTTGCAAGTATCCTCCCGCTCCTTCTGTAAGATACAACAGATATGATCAGCGAAATCAGGATCCCCAGCATCGCGCCGGCTATAGTCGTAAAAAGCAAATCGTATAAATCGCTGTAATAGAGAGATTGTCCGTACAATAATCCGATCAGTGCAAAGATAACTGCAAAAAACAGAATAAACCCTATCACGACAGCAATTGAGTTCCTCCTGCTGTGATTTACACGATCATAGGTGCTGACATAATTTTTAGCCATTCTCTTCCTCCGGTGACCTACCTAAAATTGACTTCCACTGATTCTCGCATTTCGTCTTCCTCTGCTTCGAAGAACTCCTTTATACGAAAAGAAAACAACCCAGCGATCAAAAGACCGGGGAAGGTCTGAACTGCTGTATTGTAGTTCATTACGGCTTGGTTATAGTTATTTCGGCTATAGGCGATCCTGTTTTCCGTCCCTGCCAGAGCCTCCTGCAGCATAAGGAAATTTTGGCTGGCTTTCAGATCCGGATAGTTTTCCGCAACAGCAAAAAGCTGTTTCACGGCCATATTCATCTGTTGATCTATTGCACCGATCTCTTTTGGCGAAGAAGCTTTATCAAAGGATGCTCTAAGAGTTGCAATCCTTACAAAAACATCCTTTTCATGCTGAGCATAAGCCTTGACACTTTCAACCAGATTAGGGATCAAGTCAAACCTTCGTTTTAACTGCACATCGATGTTAGACCAGGCTGATTCAGCTGTATTGCGTTTGCGTACCAGTCCATTAAATACTACAATAATGGATATAGCTAAAATAGCAATAACCGCAATCAGCGCTGTCAATCCTTTACCCATCTGCCAATCACCTCAAAACATTGAATCGCTCTTTCTAACTGTTGTCATAATAATATATAATATCACAATATCGTTGACTCAATCATTTTTTTGCATCTTGATCAGCTACAACTGCCGGTTTTTTTGTCTATGCAACCAGAATCGAACTTCAAAATCGAAAATAGTTGTCTTATTAAAATCCGAGACAACTATTTTATGATTATGGCCGGGGATTTGGTTGCTTTCCCCTCCCCGGCCATAACCTTATCGCATCCCTGTCACACAAGTACCATTACTATTTTAGAACCAAGGATCCGACTTTTTCATAGCTGTTGTAATCAAAGGCATTGATGATGCCGTCCTGGATGTAGTATAAGATGTCATTGATATACACAGTCCTTCGCCCGTAAGGAATATATTTACCATATACCTCAGGTTCCTCGTATTTCAGTAAACCCTTTTGGGTCACGCTTCTCCCCTTATAACTGACCACCAATGCTCCCTGCTCAGAAGTCCAGTTTTTATCCTTAACGATATAAGCATCAAATGCGATCTGCTGCGAATCAGGGTCTACCATTACCGCTTTATGGTTGTAAAGAGCTTCGCTATAGCTCCCGTTTTCACCTATTATTAAATTGGTGATTTCTTTTGGTTTCCCCATATCGGAAACATCAAAGAGGGATATCTTTAAGCCGCCCTGGCGGAAGCCTACCGGTGTTTCCCTGCCGTCAGCATTCCTTTCAAAGAGCTCCCTGGTCTCCATTCCGATCCCCAGGATCAGATCCTCGCCCACAGGATGCAGATAATTACTGAAACCCGGGATTTTCAATTCTCCCGTAACCTTTGGATTTTGGGGGTCCGACAGATCAAAGACAAAGAGCGGATCCATGTTGCGGAAAGTCACTATATAGCCCTTATCTCCCATAAATCTAACGGAATATATCCTCTCGCCTTTTGCCAGATCTGTTACGGAGCCGATGACATTGAGGGAGTCGTCAAGAATAAAGAGGTTGTTCCCGTCCTCCCAAATGGTCGTAGCGACTCTAAGGTTCCCATCGAATTCATCCATTGAGAACTGATTCAACAGACTGCCTTTTACACTTCCTGATCCGGCATAACCGATATTCATGCCATCTATTTCGAATTTAGTAATACTTGTGGTTCCATTATAATTTTCCGCGGCTAAATACAGGGCCGATTCACTCATATATACGGTGGCGCCAAAGGCGGTGACAGCCTCCACTTCGGTTTTACTGTCATCAGTGATATCAATCGCCGAAAGTATGATATACCCCGGCTCTGTTGGTTTAGGCATGACCATGATATCGGAAAGGGCGATAGGCACTGCCTCTTTACCCTGCACCGTATCCCTCATCAGCGGAAGAATGATTCCTCCATAGCAGTTCGTATTAGTAATAAGATACAGGTTGCTGCCGGATTTTCTGCTGGAAAGATAATATCCTTCCATCTCATGGCTTTTAAGCAAAGAAGGTTTGCCCGGGTTTTCAATATTATAGATATCCGCAAATGCAAAGGTTTTATGATATCCGGGATAGATCATCCTTGTATCCTGTGCTATGCCCTGTGCCGTATCGGTCATCGGCGTATCCGGCTCGCCTTTCACGGAATAACCATTTTTTGAGTATTCGTTACGATTGCCAAGAAGAACCAGCCGGTCATTATCTACATATATTTCCTGAATATATTTTTCGTCCGGAACTTTGATTGTATAAACCTCGGTAAGCTTCGGTCCGTCGACTTTTATTATGCGAACGGCGTTGCTTCCGGCATAGTACAGGTATTTGCCGTCTGTTTTAATGATGTCGGCCTCGTCTATCCCTTCTACCTGTGTGTTTGTGGAAGAATGCTTTGTATTCCCCGAATCGGCTACGGCACCCCTATTCTCCGCCGGTACTGCTTCTTCGGTAACAACTTGCACTGTGGTATCGAAAGAACTGCCTCTGCCGCTGGCTGCTGCCTTTTCATTCTCGGCCGTATCTCCGGCATAACGAGCTTCATTGTTGCGCATCAGCCTGCTCAGCTGTTCCTTTGATTGTGCTTTTGTAGCAGTCCCTATCTTTGATTTTACTGCATCGACAAGTCCCGCTTGCTTGGAAAGTTCGGCTGCTTCACCTGAGATCATGATTACCCCATCTTTATAATCAACATTCTTTTTAAGCAGCTGCTCCGCAATGACCCGTATGGGAACCATTGTGCGGCCGTTTAAAATTAAGGCCTCTGTATCCATCGCCACGGTTTCCTTGCCATTTTTCTTCATCGCAGAGTATTCCGCTTTGCCGATAGGGAAAACGAATTGCTGCTCTCCGAAGGAGATAAGGGCTTCGCGGTTTTTCTCGTCGTAGGAGACAGTTGCTCCGAAATACTCCGCCACAGCCCTGAGAGGCACCAGAGTGCGCTTCTTGTGAATTGCAGCAGCTACATCGAAATTCTTGGAATCGAGGAATGCTATATCCTCTCCCGAAAGGATAAGAGGGCTGCCCACATGCATGAAAACAGTCTTGTCTTTGTAGTTCTTTAAATCGACACCATGATATTGCTGCTCTGCACTCACCGCTTGCGCACAGCTTGTCACAACGAGCGCAGATATCAGCACTATAACTAACATCAAGGTCGATCTTCCGGACTTTATACCCTTAATACTCATCACTTCTTTGATACCTCCCTTATTACTGATTCTCTAACTTTACCTTTGGTTTATATTATCCTTCGTTATCGGCGGCCCGGCCTTACCGTCCTGTTACGCCAACCCGCAGCCTTTGAAATGTCCTACGGCGGGTGTTATTGAATCTGACGCAAGGTAATTGGATAAAGTTCCTTAGAATAAGCAATCAGAATTGTATACTATTCGACAATGCAAAAAACAAAGAGGCCGATTACTCTTCTTTTCTATAAATCTCTTCGATGCTTATTAAATAGTAATTACTTTTTTTTGTCTTCAAGAAGATCGCTGAAACCCACACCGGAACCCCAAACGGTTTCGACCCGGACGACTGTAACAAATGCGTTTTTATCTTCCTTGGCAATGAATTGCTTAATCAGCATGCTCTCACGCGGTGAACATAAAGTAATGATTTTAGATCTCTTTGTATTAGTGTAGGCTCCTGTTATCTCCACATTGGATACGCCTCTTCCAATCTCGTGAAGGATAAATTCAGCCGCCTCATCATGCTTATCGGTGATTATCTCAAGCTGAACCACTTTGGAGTCAAAGCCGTACATGACATAGTCCACCACTCTGGAGAAGATTATCTGAGTTACCAGCGCATAAAGTGCAATATTCCTGCCGAAAAAAACCCCGGAGCCCATTATAATGATCGCATCGATGACAAGCAGGATTTTTGAGATGCTCACATGGGGCATCCATTTTGATTTAATGATTTTAGCTATCGTATCCGTCCCGCCGAAGGAATAACCTCTTGTGAAGATCAGCCCGCTGCATACCCCTCCGAACACACCGCAATAAATAGCAGCCAGTATAACATCCTTTTCCTCCAGCAGGTTTATGTTGAATTGTTCAAATAAAAGAAGGAATCCCGGATACAAAACAGTCATCAGCACTATTTTCCTTGCTTCTCCGATCCCTAAAAGTAAGCCGCAGATCACTAAAATCAGAAAAGCAAAAGCATAATACAGAACAGAAAAATCGATACCCGTAGGCCCCTGCAGGATACGGCATATCCCGGTTATGCCTCCGCTTGAAAGCCCGTTGGGGATAAGGATGCAGATGCTTGAAAAGGCACCTAATGCGCAGCCCGTAATAATGAAGAGCCCATCTATGCTCCACTCCTTCAACTTTTCTTTTGATATTATACTTTTCCAACGACTCATAACTGTCCTCATCTTGTTTCATTGTTTATCAGGCCCGGCAGTTGTTAATCCTAAACAGACTCCCGCTACCGCTATCTATTCAATAATATACTATACTAATTACTAATAAACAAAAGAATTATTCCTAAGGTCAAAATTGCTTAAAACCCGTGCCCTGATACTCACACATTTATATTTCTGCATTGAGGATACCAACGTTTCCAAAAATATCCACTACTTTTATTAAAACAGGCCCAAAAGATGACCCGATAGATTCATAAAGGGCTTTAATGCCGTCACTGTCCTTACAAAAATAAGCATCCGGTCTATTGATATTACCGTCGAAATGGCAGTCGACACTCCAGTAGGCTACAAGCTGCAAAGGATCCTTTGCCATTATTCTTTTTATGACCGGGAAATATTTCTCGTCTATGGGCAGCAGATCGAGAGAATGCGGTCGATATCCCGTGAGCTCGATCTTAAGCAGCAGCTTATCCGAAATGGGGTCAGGTTTAAGTGAAATATCAGCTTCTACACTTCCCTTTTCTTCCTCTGCAGGTTTTTCACATGCCTCGTCATAAAGGGAATAAACCGCACCTGCGCCGATCAGCCTCTTATGAGAACTGATGGCAGCAAGCTTGCCTATATCACAGGAGATCCACCTCCTGCCCATCCTGTCTGCAGCTGCCGCCATAGTACCGGATCCTCCGAAGAAATCTGCGCAAAGATCCCCATCTTCACTGCAGCTTTCAAGTATGCGTTCGATAAGGGTTTCAGGTTTCTGCGTCACATAGCCTGTTCGCTCTGCAGAAGTCCTCCCTACCATATCGAGCTGCCACACGTCTTTTCGGTTCACCATCGTGTACCAGCCTAATTCGTCACGGTACTCCCTAACTCCTTTAAAGCGGTAGGGTTTATACCCTCTGTTATAAGATTTTTCCTGCCTCGGCACGAAGTAATATTTGTCGGTCTTGCTGTAGAACAGCAGCGTATCATGTTTCCTTGCAAAATGCCTTTTACTGACACCGCCGGATTTATAGTGCCAGATAATTTCATTAATAAAATTTTTTTCTCCGAAAATTTCATCCATCAGTATCTTGACATAATGAACGGCATGCCAGTCCAGATGAACAAAAATGCTGCCGTCATCCGCTAAAAGGTCCTTCATCAGCATAAGGCGAACAGCCAGCATTTTTAAATAATCTTCCATTCCCTGTTCCCAAGTGTCGCTGTAGGCTTTTTGTTTTATGACGGGAATGGTTTGGACCTTATCGGAACGAAGCTTTATTTCCGATCCATATTGTGTTTTTGTAAAAAACGGCGGATCTATATAGATGAGCTTAATCTTACCGTCAAGACCTTTGTCGCTCATCAGGAACTTCATAAAACTCAGATTGTCTCCTCTTGCCAGGATGTTTGAGGAACGCTCCGGAGTTTCACTGCTTTTCCCGGCCAGTTCTTTCAATATGTAGCGGCCGGAATCCTCTGCAGCCATTATCCCTTCGTAAGATTTTCTGCTTTCGTCCATAATTCCCGGTAGCTTCATAATCAAACTCATGATATACTCCTTTCTTTATCTGCTTCCCTTGTCATAAGGCACTGCAACGGCCCTCGGAGCCTGGGAGGATTTGGAACTGAATGCCAGGACGATCAGGGTCGCAATAAAAGGTATCATTTTATACACATCGCTGGGTATCTGTGCCGTGGATAATATCGGTATTACCGAATAGGCTGAAGCGATAGTCTTCATAAGTCCGAAGAAAAAGGCCGCCAAGAGCACTCTCATCGGCTTCCACTGGCCGAATATCATGACAGCCAAAGCCAGGAATCCGTAGCCGGATACGGTGGCATTAAACTGAGTGGAGGTGGGTATCACAAAAACCAGCCCTCCGAGACCGGCCAAGCCCCCCGATATGACGACCCCGGCGTAGCGCATCCTGTACACATTGATTCCTACGGAGTCCGCAGCATGAGGGTGTTCGCCGCAGGCTCTGAGCCGCAGCCCAAATCGGGTTTTGTAAAGAACTATGACGGAGATGACCAATATAGCAAGTCCGATATAAGTCGTGATATAAGCGTTTCTGAAGAGAAGCCCTCCCAATATCGGTATATCTCCTAAAAATGGGACGGAAGATATGCGGAAGGTATTGCTGAAGGTGATCTGCTGTACCCCGTTTTCCTGAATCATACGGGCGACATAAATGGCGAAGGCCGGAGCAAACATGTTCAAAGCGGTACCGCTGATGATCTGATCCGATTTCATATTCACCGATGCATAGGCATGGAGCAGAGAGAAAACCA
>JAKJCD010000010.1:15677-24578 GCA_022706625.1 Bacillota bacterium
GACCGCAATGACAATGGCAATCAGCAGCAAAGCTTGTCCGCTCATGGATCCCTGCACTTTATTGATAAAAAGAATGCTGGTAAAAGCTCCCATTATCATCATGCCGTCAAGGGCTATGTTTGTAACGCCGCCCCTTTCTGTAAATACACCGCCTAAGGCTACGATAAGAAGGGGTATGGAGAAAAACATGGTCTGCTGGACCACCAGATAAAGGATGCTCATTATTCATCACTCCTTTCCTGCCCGGAATTAGGCGTTCCGACAGCCTGAGAAGGCTGCTGTCCGCTGTTTTTTTCGGCGATACCTGTTCTCCATTTCAATAACCTCGGTAAAATATTTCTGAAGAGAAGGGCAAAGGCACTGAAGTAGATTATACATGCAATTATGATATCGATTATTTCCGGGACAAAGTCCAAGGTCTGCAGATAATTGCCGCCTAAAGTTATATAGGAAATAAATATTGCCGAGAAAATAATTCCTATAGGGTTGGACAGTCCCAGCAAAGCGACGGGGATACCGTTAAAACCCTCTGCCGCCAGTACATCCACCGCCTTGATATGACGCCCGCTGGCGCCGGAAAGGTAAAGGAGTCCTCCGCCAAGGCCTGATAAAGCGCCGGCTATTACCATGGAAAGAACTATGCTTCTCTTTTCGTTGATACCCGCATATTTGCTGGCATTACGGTTGAATCCGCAAGCTTTGAGCTCATAACCGAAGGTGGTTTTATTAAGCACGATGTACATGATCACGGCAACACCCACTGCGATATAGATGCCGCAATTTACCGTAGAAAGATCCACCGCTCCCGATGAGCCGATAGGATTATAGAAAACCTTGTCAAGACCGGCTTTTGGAAGTACCGCAGACTCCGCGACATTCATTGAAAGGGCTTTTTTCGAATCATAAACCGTAGCCTTCACCATAAAATTAGCAAAATACATCCCTATATAGTTCATCATAATTGTTGAAATGACTTCGTGGACATTCAGATAAGCCTTCAGCACACCGGGTATCAGCGCCCAAAGCCCCCCAACGACGGCGGCAGCTAAAAGGGCGGCCATCCAATGGAATGGCGCAGGGATAAAAGTACATTTGACTCCGATGTATACTGCGGCAAAAGCACCCATGATAAACTGTCCTGCGGCGCCAATGTTGAACAGTCCGGTTTTGAAAGCAAAGCCCACAGAAAGGCCTGTCAAAATCAAAGGCGTGGCAAAATAAAGAACCTGCCCCATGCCCTTAGCCCCTGTGGAGAAGCCTCCCTTCAGGATGATGATAAAGCCGTCGAAGGCCTGGGGTGCGTTGCTTATAAGAAGGATAATGAATCCGAAGAGCAGGCCGGCAGAGATGGCGACCACTGAAGAAGTTGCATTATTGAATCCCCGAATGTCCAACAGTTTCCTTAAGACCTTCATATCGCCTCACTCCTTTCATCCCTCTTGCCGCCTGCCATGTATAAGCCTAATTCTTGAAAGGTAGTGGTTTTAGGATCCAATTCTCCGACGATCTCACCCTCATACATGACCAGGATCCGATCGCTTATGTTCATTACTTCATCAAGCTCAAGGGAGATGAGCAGAATGGCTTTCCCTTCGTCCCTCTGCTGTATGAGCTGCTTGTGGATATACTCGATCGCCCCCACATCCAGGCCCCTTGTCGGCTGGACAGCAACCAGGATTTCAGGCTCCAAGTCGATTTCCCTTGCCACAATTGTCTTTTGCTGATTGCCTCCGGACATGCTCCTGGCAATGGTTTTTGAACCCTGACCGCTTCTGATATCATATTTTTCTATCAAGCCGTTGGCATATTCGTTGATCTCCCTGAATTTAAGAAATCCGTTTTTCTGAAACTCGGGCATAAAATAGCATTTGAGGATCAAATTTTCCTCAAGGGAGTAATCGAGTACCAGCCCGTGCTTATGCCGATCTTCCGGGATATGGCTCATCCCGGAAATATTGCGCTTGCGGATGGACATATGCGTCATATCCTTGCCGTTTATCAGGACCTGCCCTTTCTCCGCAGGCTGCAATCCTGTAAGGGCATAAACCAGTTCCGACTGTCCGTTTCCGTCGATTCCCGCTATGCAGACGATTTCGCCTTTCCTGACAGTGAAGGATACATCATTCACTATTTTTTTCGCATTGTGCCGGTCACCTACAGTGAGTCCTCTTACCTCCAAGGTTGGCGTTGTCGGCTTGCTTTCTTCCTTTGCAACTTCGAACTCAACTTTTCTGCCTACCATCATTTCGGACATCTCTTCCTTTGTGGCATCTGCCACATCGATGGTGTCCACAAGCTTGCCTTTGCGAAGCACGGTGCATCGATCGGATACCGCTTTGATTTCGTTGAGCTTGTGGGTTATGAAGAGTATGGATTTGCCTTCTTTCGCCAGATCCCGCATTATATTCATTAGCTCGTCTATCTCCTGTGGCGTAAGGACGGCAGTCGGTTCATCGAAGATCAGGATCTCATTTTCCCGGTAAAGCATTTTCAGGATTTCCACTCTCTGCTGCATCCCTACCGTAATATCCTGTATAAGAGCGTCCGGATTCACCGAAAGTCCATACTTTCCCGAAAGCTCCACCACTTTTTTTCGCGCTTCATCCATTTTTAGAAGGCCATTTTTTGTGGTCTCCACACCAAGAATAATGTTTTGCAGCACGGTGAAATTATGCACCAGCTTGAAGTGTTGGTGCACCATGCCGATCCCGAGAGTATTTGCTACATTCGGGTCGCTGATTTTAACTTCCTGTCCGTCCTTTTTAATAATCCCTTTATCCGGCTGATAAAGCCCGAAAAGTACGCTCATCAATGTGGATTTCCCTGCCCCGTTTTCGCCGAGCAAAGCATGGATTTCACCTTTTTTTAAACGGAGAGTGATGTTATCGTTTGCTTTGATACCTGGAAATTCTTTTGTGATGTTCAACATTTCGATTACGTAATCCATATGTTGCCCTCCGCCTTTATCGTTTTGCGGCATCAGCCGATGGAATATACAAAAAATCCGGATCCCGGTGCGGTAGATGCTATTGAAATCAATTATACATGAACAGCTGGGAAAAATAAATCACAAATAGATAATTAGGCCCTGCCAAACAAGTCAGAATTAAAGAAAAGGCTTGTTGAGAACGGGTTTAAAAAATTGGTGATAACTCTTTTGGCTCCTAAGCCGTAAGAAACAGCGGGCCTTTTTTATGGCCCGCTGTATTATCTTTTTAATAACCGATGTAGATGCTGTGCTTATTCCACCAGGACCGCCTTAACGATGGAAAGTCCCAGATCGTTCAACGTCAGTTCTTTACCGGATGCATCGGTATCCTTCTTTAGAATGATATTGCCGGCAACCAGGTCTGCATAGACCGCATCGTAGTCGGCCTGGGAGAAGGTCTCAAATTTGGAGGTTTCCATAGGCAGCTGAACCCCATCCATGTCAGCTCCGTAAACCAATCCTTGTCCGCCGGGGAATTCGCCTGCATAGTAAGCTGCTAAAGCAGACTGAACGGAAGCTGCCAGCCCCTTCATGGCAGAAGTGATAACGGTTTCTGATTCTCCGCTCTGATCAACGTCCACACCGATTACGGCTGCACCGGCTGCCTCAGCTGCAGACATGACGGAGTTTCCAACCAGTCCGCCGGCTGCGAAGATGACTTCAACACCTTCGGCATACCAAGAGGTGGCCAGTGTTTGAGTTTCCGGTGTGGCATCAAAATTGCCGGTATAGTGATACTTGAGATCGATTTTGTCGATACCCAGCTCCGCCGCTGCCGCTTCTGCGCCCTGAGCAAATCCATATCCAAAGCGAACTACAGCGGGAACAGCCATTCCACCCATGTATCCTAATTTTGTATAGCCGTCTTTTACAGCTGCATACCCGGCCAGGTATCCCGATTGCTCTTCAGCATAGACGATGCCGACAGTATTGTCGTTGGTGCGGAACTCAGAGTAATCAGCATTGTGCGGGTTTCCGTCAATAAGAATGAAACATACCTCTTCATACAGATCCTGAGCGATAAAGATCGGTTCTTCAAAGAGGAAGCCCGGAGTTACAATTATCTTGGCCCCGCCTTCAACAGCCAGTTGGATTGATGCTAAATATGCATCGGTGGTCTGCTCCGTGGGTTTATAATATTTATGCGTGATTCCATTTTCTTCTGCATAGGCCACTATCCCTTCCCAGGTCCCTTGGTTGAAGGACTTGTCGTCGATGGATCCGATATCGGTGATCATTGCGATCTCGTAACCCTCGGCAGTCTCATCCCCGCCGTCGGGAGCAGGCTCTGTTCCGCCGCAGGCCGCGAAACCGAATACCATGGCAAAGGCCAACAGCAATACCAAAAATCTCTTCATTTGCTTTTCTCCTCCTAAAATGTTCGCTAAGTAATAATGAACTCCTTCTATTATAACTCATGTAATAAGAAGAGAAAAGCAAATTTTACTTATTCAGCCTCCCGGCAGATCACTTTTGCTATTTCAGCATTTCGGCCAATTTCAGGATGTTAGCCGTTTCTTCCGCCATCAGGCCTTTTAAGATCACTCTTTGCGCCGCTATCGCCTTGTTATAAATAGCGATCTCCTTTGAAAAGTCGCCGCCTGACTCTTCATATCTTGACATCAATGAGCGGGTAGCTTTCGATACATCGGCTGGAACGAAGGCTTTATTTGTTCCCCAGAACAGATTATGCTGATTTTCCTTGCCGTAGAACATATCATAGTGTATGTCCATGACCTCGGGACTGAAATACATTTCATACCATTCGAAGACATTGTTCACAGCCCATGCATATTCATCAGCTGCGGTGACCACGTCCCCATCTTCAAGAGCTCCAATGACTGACTCCATCAAATCAATGTTTCTCTGAGGAGCTTCATGAGGCACCATAGGAGCTTCGTACATAAGGCCGAGGAAGGCATCCTGGACGAATTTAAATATTTTAAGATTCTTCTTGTTTAATTCCTTTCCTTCCGCACGGATGGCATCGATGGTCTTCTGATCCGCACCTGATTTCACCGCCTCTGCATATCGGGTATTGAGATCAATCACCTTATCTTTTGCAGCCGAAGCGGCCTTGCCCAGTTTTTCCACAGCTGCTTTATAAGCTTTCACATCTGCCCCTGCGGCAACACAAATATCCTCATCAAGAGCCGCAGTCAGTCTGTCGAATTGAGAAGTGAAGTCCAGATAAAGCGCAGGCAGCTGATCGATAAAAACAGCTAAAGCTCCATAGAATTTAAGGTTAAAATCAGTTACATTTTTATTATAAGTTTCAGCAGTGTCAAAATTGGTATGATAGTAATTAATGTAGAACGGAAATACCGTCTCCATATCCTTCTGCAGCAGGAATCCGTTTACCGTAGACGGAACACCGGCAGCATAATAGGAGAAATCATCGGAATATGTATAAGTCTGATATCCCTCCGTCAATACACCGTCCTTGAAACATCCGACGGGCTTGGGAGCAAACCCTTTGTTGACAAATATGTCGATAAGGCTGTAAAGCTCAGGAGCCGAGTATACGCTGGTATAGGTGTCGTACTCGTAAGCAGGCAGCTCAAAATTGATGAAGGCAAGGGTCTTTCCGGCCCATTCCGGATGTATTTCGTTGATCATTCGCCAGGCGCCGGTGGTCCAGTCGAACTGACTGTAACTGGCGCCCCATTCTTCAGCACCGTGGAGACAGAACACGATATCGTTTTCCGGGACATAGCCGGAATCCTTCATGGCCTTCGCCATGGCCAACACTATGCCCACTGCCATGCTGTCATCCTGGAACCCTTCAAAATACATATCATAATGACCACCGACAATAACTTGCTGATCGGAGCTCTTTCCTTTTATCTTCCCTACGACATTATAGGTGATCCCTCCGGGCTCAACTATGTTGTCTACTTTCAATGTGCCGACAACGCTGCCTTTTTTCTCTATCTGGGATTTTATATACTCTGCATCGTTTTGAGTGATGCTGACGCATGGAATGCTGACAGGTCCGCAAATATCATTTGCATTGTAGGCATCCTTGCTGATCTCGGAAAAGCCGCTGACGCAAGAGTTCATGATAGCCGCAGCTCCCCGGAACTCAGCCTCCAGCATCGGGTAGGTTATCCACCAGTTTGCCCTCATATCTATATCGACCAGAACGATCTTCCCAGTAACGTCACCTTCATATTCTTCGTAATCCCACATGGTCCCGTCACCCATATAAATGATTTCCGCAGTTATGCCGTTCTTGGGTGTCGATGCTGTTGCATAAGAGTGGGGTTTAATGACCTTGCTGTCTCCGGCCAGTGTCAATGTAGAGTCGTTAAACTGCCATTTATCGACTTTCGCAGCAACCTTTTCAGTCTCCGTCAATCCTATTTTTTTCATTACGGAAAGCAGATAATCTGCGGCCTTATGCTCAGCATCGCTGCCGGACGTCCTTGTGCCGAGACTTGAAGAAAGATACCTGGGATTTTTCGACAATTCATAGGCGATGTCATAGGCAAAAGCCGGGTCTGCTGCTTTCAGATACCCGTCCGTTGCTTCGTTAAGCTGAACATTCAAATCTGACAATGCCTTATCCCATTTTGTAATCTCCGGTTCGGGTTTTGGCGCCGGGGCCGGTGCCACAGAGGTATCTCCCGGGATAAGGATCTTTTGATCAGGATAAATCAGGTGCGGATCAGACAGCTTGTTATACTCGGCCAGCTTCTGCCATGTAGTATCGTATTGCTTTGCGATTTTCCACAGCACATCTCCCTGCTTGACCACATAGGCATTGTCCGCAAATGCAAACCCAAAGTTCGCTGCGACAAGGGTCAGGACGAGAAAGACACAGATCTTTTTTCTGTTCACAATTACACCTCCTACTTACTAGAGTAAATCACATCGCTGCTCCCAAATACTTTTATAGCAGCCAGTTATTGATAAATCAATTACATTATATACTGGTTTTTTTGGTACTTCAAACAAAACAGCATTTTCAGCATAAAAGAAGAAACCCTCTTTAGCTTTCGCTTCCGAGGGTCTCACCTTTGCAGTCGTCAGTTTATAAAGCAACTAAGTCGAAAAACCGAGCCGATACAGTTTCTAATCGCTTAGTCAGGGACGTATGAACATCTGAACCCAATAGCCGGCTCCGTTGTCCCCGGACACATAACCGACTCCGATTTCGGTAAAGCTGCTGTTAAGGATATTGGCCTTATGTCCGGGTGAGTTCATCCATCCGTTCATTACTGCCGCAGGAGTAGTATAGCCCTTTGCTATATTTTCGCCGGCGGCCGTGTATCTGATGCCGAAGGATTTCATCATATCAAAAGGTGAACCATATGTAGGAGATGTATGGGAGAAATAGTTTTTATCACGCAGATCTGCCGCCTTTGCTTCGGCGACTTTAGAGAGCTCAGCATTGTATTTCAGTGCCGGGAGTCCCTGGGCCGCTCTTTCCTGGTTTACAAGATCCGCAACTTGGGCTTCATAGCTTCCCGCAGCTTTGTTTACAGTGGGAGCTGCTGGTTTTTGCGTTGTTTCTGAAGGAGCAGATTTCTGTGTTTCGGGCGGAGCTGCCGGTTTTTCTGAAACTGAAGGTTTCTTTGCCGGTTCAGGAACTGCGGGCTTTTGCGGAGCTGCCGGCATTGAATTGTCCGGCTTACATATTTTTATGCTCTGCATGTTTCCGTTCTTTATGCAGTCGTTTATAAGCGCCTGCATATTAATCCCGTGTTTTGAATCGAGCATATATTTAGAATACATGTTCTGAATTTGCGTTTTGTTGATTTGTAACAATCCGGCTCGCATAAAATCCTTACAGCAGGGTTTTTCCGCCCCGTAGGCCGTCGCCGGCACCATCATGGCGACTAACATAATTAAAACTGCAACGTATCTGATACTCTTTTTCATACTATTGTACCTCCGTATCTTCGTATCCGCGATCCATGGTAAGGACCCAACTTTTGTCAAATCATTCTGTTTGATTTGATAAAAATAAGTATAGGGGTTCTTTTCCTCAAAAAGAACCCCTCAAAATCTTCCAATTTAATACTACGTTGAACAACCGGGCAAGCATTTTAGAAAATGACCTGATTTTGTTTAAAGCCTGATAGCTTCGATGACCCTGTCGGTATCGCCCAAATCAGGAAAGTAATAATCCGGATCACAGGCCAGTAGAGATTCTTCATCTGCCCAGCCGGTACCGACTGCAACACTCATGATCCCGATTTTTTTTGCGCAGAGCATATCATAGACACTATCACCTATCAGATAAATCTGATCTTTGAAAAAAACCGTATCGTACAGTTCTTCGGCTTCCAGGATGCAGGCATTTGCCGCATCCCATTTTTCACCCGGCTCATCACCGAACCCGCCAAATTTAAAATAATGACCAAGCCCTACCGAGTCCAGTTTCGTCATGGCGCCGACTCTTATGTTGCTGGTCAGCAGAGCATTTTCGGCGCTTCCGCTCCGACGGACAGCCTCCAGGATCGTACGGACACCCGGTAAAACCCGCTTTTCTTTATTATTGTTCAGAATATCCTCTAAAACTCGTTGATAATGGAGGATAATAGCAGGTAAACGGTCTTTTGCAATCCCGTGAGATCGCATAATACTATCCAATATCATATAATCCATACTCCCCCCGATATCGGAGCTCCCGAATGCATCTTCTATCTTGTATAATTCGAGGAAAGTGCGGTTCAGTGCCTTCCTTCCGTCGCTGCCACAGTGAATCAAGGTGCCGTCAATATCCCAGAGTATTAATTTGCTGACCGGCATCAGTCTAAAATCTCACATCCTTCAAGGATATTGCCCAATTGATCAAGATCAGCACTTACACTGACTACGAAATCAAGCTCATGGTCCTTGGAAATATTTCGAAGCCGTTCAAAAAACTCGCCCAAATCGGGTATATGCACATCCTTGTGGCG
>JAKJCD010000010.1:24615-24854 GCA_022706625.1 Bacillota bacterium
AAAATGACCTCGATGTCATGATCCGAGCTGATGATACCGTAGATAAATCCGATGTATTCATCAATGTTTGTAATGCTTTCATAGTCTTCCATACAAACTACTCTGATCTGATATTTGAGGTCGTACATTAGCCTGTGGTTTCTGTTGATAAACACGATGCTGCCGTCTGCAGTCTCCACCATATCGTTGGCCATGTGTATCATTTTCTTTGTTTTCCCGGACCCTTTGCGGCCCGCAAA
>JAKJCD010000110.1 GCA_022706625.1 Bacillota bacterium
GATTTAGCAAGATGCGGACTTGCCTCAAAAGCGGAAAAGCTGGAAAGGCAACGGAAATCAAACAAATTATCGATTTTCGTTGCTTTTGAGGGCAAAACCGGCAGTAAAATCAATGAAAAGCAACGTAAATGAGAGAAAAAGCTGTATTCCGTTGCCTTTTCAACGAAAAAGGCAACCGAAATCGTAGAATTCATTAAAATCCGTTGCTTTTAGGGTCAAAAAAAGCATTAAAAGCCATGAAAAGCAACGGAAATTCGCAGGAAGGCTATATTACGTTGCCCTTTGCCCGCTTGGAATCTTCCATTTATCAGTCAGGGGCAGCTGACATCTACACATAATAAAATGGTAAAACTCAGCTCTAAATATCTACGCTATGCACTATTTAATGCCACAAAATATGTTTGCCATTGGGATGCAGGCTTCGATTAGTGCCTTGCCAAGGAGCGGTAAAGCATAGAATGTGACCGTTTCTCATGCGGCTAAGATGTTTTGTAGTGAAATTAATTTAGAAAGAAAAACCTTACTAAAAAGAGTCATTGTTTAATAAAGATCTTACCCGCAAGGCTCAACACTGCGTAAACCAAAGGCTGGTGCAATATATAAAAGACCAGTGAATGGCGCCCGATAAAGAGAATAGGCCTCTTCCAATGCGATGCTCCTCCACGGGGCCACAAAGACCGGTGTTCCCGGTATAAAAACGGACCCATGGCTGCTCCTGCCAGAAAGAATCCAAACCACGGAAGCAGTGGGAAATAGTCGGCGGAATAAAACTTTGTGGTGCTTTTAACCAATAATGCGATGTAATCCACGGCGCCTGACAATGGGAAACGCATAAAATACATGCCTGCAGCGATACAAACAATACTTAGCAGCATCATAAACAGAAAGCCTTTTCTTTTAATTAAACAATACAGCAGTATAGATGCCGCCAGCATGTGAAGTATCCCGAAACGAATAGTAAACCGGTTTTGCTGCTCAAGAAGGAGATCGAGCCCATAGGTGACAGCAGTCAGCAATAAGGCCACTGCCGCCAGCCTCAACCCTCTTTTAAAATTTGAATGGCTGAATGAACAGCTGATCCCGCAGATGAATATGAAGCAGAACACGGCAGCCCACCAGCCTGCGTCCCTCAGGATCCATGGGAAATAGCCGGAGGAAGCGAGGTTTGTCAATTCATAAAGAATACCTGATGCCTTTTGCCCCGAAAACCATTGCGGGCGGAAAATATAGGCAAGGTCATAAAGGGTATGGTCAAGGATCATAAGAACGATACAAAACCCTCGAACAAAATCCAGCTCCCAAATCCGAGAAGATCTATGTTCTTCATAAAGACGATAGCGGTCCATGAACAGCCCATGCCTTTCTTTAAGCGCAGGCGCACTTTTAAAAGTATTTTAGCATCCTGGCTTACAATCGGCAAGTTCGTATTTTGAGCTGCGGATCACCTGTTCCTTTAAAAGGAAAGGGAGTCGAAAAAGGTCCGAAACGTTAAGGTGCAAAGTCACCGTCACCCAAGGCGATACCCCCTGCACCGCAGTCCCATCTCTGCCATCAAATACTTCAAGCTCTGCAGAAAGGCTCTCTCCTTCCTTTAAACTTAGCTTTCGCCCTGCCTCGGAGACAAGATACTCTATATACTTTTCCCCTTCTTCCCTGTTGATTATCATGACCCCATGGCTGTAAGCCGTCTCATCATAATAGAGAGCCGCTCCGGCTGCCGCTTCCTCCGCAACTGCCTTTAGAAAACCCTGCAATCGTATATACCTGTTTAAATCGCCCTGATAAGAGATAAAGGTCATATTTGCAACAAGCAACGCAATAAAAACAATAAACACTTTCACTTTAGTATGAATCCTCCCGGCTCTTCGGTCAATCCGGCACCTTTTCGCTTGCAGCAGTGCCTTCTACAGTATATACTCCCTTGTTATCCGCAGCCGAAATGCCTATCAGACTCCCCCCAGCCATTATCTTTTCTATCGGTACGGATACACTGTAGTGTATCAATCCCCGTTCCGAAGAAGAGTCAAAGTAGTTGATCCGGTATTGCGGGACTTCCGTTGCGGTGATGAGGATTTCGCTTTTAGAGATCCCAAGGTTTGTACTTATGTCGGTTTTTAACCGGTTTATTATATCCTCTGTAAAGCATCCTTCCTGCTTTGCCTGTTCCTTTGCCGTATAGACCTGCTGCTGGAGCATGCTGATTGCGGCATTATTCTTTTGCTCCAGAGTGATTTGTGCAATAAAGATCAGCATCAGAGGAAGTATCGCTGTCAATACGATCAACTGCTTCAAGACGACCCCTCCTTATGGCGAACCTGTTCTCATTTCTATTTCCTGCTCCCAGATTCCCTTCATCATACCTATGATCGAACCATCGTCTCCGCCTGCAACAAGCTTGAATATGGCTATACCCAGTGCGATCATTGCGACCATAACGATTATCTGTTTCAATTCTCTCTCCTTAAAGCCGGTCAGTTGCCTGCAATTTGACTATAGGTGATCTTCGCTTTTGCCGCCTGTACCAGTGCATCAGCAGTAGTGCCAAAGCCCATTACAAATCCCGCTACGGCTATACCCAGTGCGATCATTGCGACCATAACGATTATCTGTTTCATATTCGACTCCTCCTTTCCCTTCCTTTTATCCACTAAACCAATATCGTCAACATCTCCCTCTGATCGATAAAATAACCTATATAAATAAAATTGATGAAAATAAGCATTAGATTAACAACAACCGGGAGATAAATAAGATCACTCACAGTTTCATCGCGTCGTTTTTGTGCAGTCATTCTGGCTTCTCTGATACTTTTTTGATGGGACAGCAATGTTTCCAGCAGCTGAGTTGGTTCGATCTCATCCCATTGCATTAAAAGCCTGCCGAAATCCTTGCTGATTTCAGTTGCGGCGCTTTTTGAAAAGTACTCTATCGCTTCCTCCTTCTGGTTTTGCCTTAATAAGCGCAGCATTTGCCCATATATCGGCGATAAACTCCCTTTGTTCAGGATCAGCTGATCCAACACCGCATCTGTACTGAATGCGCCGCCTTTTCCTATAAAAGCGATATTACGTAAAAACGAAACAGCTTCATATATTTCAATATCCGTTTTTTCTCGCCTGCCTTTTTCCAACACGTTCAGAATAGCTTTAAAAGGATGGATGCTTTTTAAATCAAAACTGTCAAAAGCCATGCGCCAGCGCTTTGCTCTATTAAGCCGCAAGCGATGCCGTTCCCAAAGCAAAATCGTCATGCCTGCGGTGGCGATAAGACAAATAGAATAGAAGATCAGTGGACACAGTATCATTTTATGCTCCTCTCAATAATCGAAGCGTTGATTGATCACCAATTGTATCAGCGCCATATTCACGATAAAGAAAAAGGCGATGAAGAAAAAAAGGATGATGCCCTCCTTAGTTCCGAATTGATTTTGGATCAACCTTTCAGGCGTTATATCCAGATATTTAATTGCCATGAATAAAGTTGTCAGATATATCAAAGGCACCATATAGAATGTCATTTTAGCCGCCTCGCTGTTGAGGCGTTTTCGCTCTTCAACCATCGTCCTCGCCTCCCTGAGCTGAATCAGTATATCTTCTGCCGCTAAAGAAATATTCGTACCTTTAACCGCCGCCATGCATATGTCATGAGCAAGCATCAGGCTCCAGTTTGTCCGGATGCTATAAGCAAACTCCTCCGTCGCTTTTTTAATAAATGCGGGGTCTCCCGTGCTCCGTAAATTGTAAAGGAGCTTACTAAGCAGTTTAGCCGTTATTTTTATACCCTCGGGTTTTATCACCACCTTCTCAATAGCCTCATATACATTAAATTTGCTTATCCTATATTCCCGAAGGAATCCGGAAACCAGCCTCTCTGCTTCGTGGCTTCCCCGGCGCCTGATGCCGCAAATACGGATCCATAATAAAAGAAACGGTAACAATGCGGAGGATGACGCTAAAAGAAATGATGTTACTAAACCCGTTGTTCGGTATCCTGCGAGGAATACGGAGATAAATATGATCAAGATTAAAGAAACGAATACCGGCGTGGCTATGCGACGGCCCGTTGCCGTCAGCAAAAACCGGTGCAGCCATCTTTCCGCCTCACCTCCGCGCATATCGTTCTCCCTCGTCCGAAGGCGCCTGAGCATCCTTGCTTTTTCTATCAAGGAGTAAATAAAATCGGCAAATAAAAGAAAGGCTCCGAATGCAAATATTAGATATAACATCATTGTAACAGACAGGATGATTATTTCACTGAATGCCATGTCTCCTGCTCCTTTTTTATTCAAGAGGATGTTCCCTTGCCAGTAAATCCAGCCGATTTTTAAACCTTTCGAATGCTTCCGGGTTTTCTTCCTCCGCCAATTCTTTTTTTGAACTCCCGATGTGATATTTCCAATTCCAGCTGTCGCTTTTGTGATCATAGGCGCATATGCATACCATCTCTATTTTCTCCGGCTCCCTGCTTAAAGAAAGTTCATAAATGCTCCGCAGCCGTTTTTGGTTTTTATTTTTAAGTTGTATGAAATGAAAGACGTAATCGAAGCTTCGCGCTACCTTTTGAGCTGTGGAGTTCAACTCTCCCCCTGTTGCCTTAACTATCTCAAAGGCTGCATCATACGGAAAATCCAATGGGTCTTTGCAATGAAAAGTGAGTTTCATCCGCCTTGTACCCTTTGCTGCGATCTTCAGTGCGGTTTCAAGAGCACTTCCGTCTCTGGCCTCGGCAAGAATAAAGTAATCAGCATCGCTTCTGAGAAGATTTTTAGATATACTTCTGAGTTCCTCATTATCCGCTATCAGCTGGATGATAGGGGCATCAGGCGCCAGAAGATGCATAGGGATCTCAGGGTCTGTCTCTACCATAACACCTTCAAGCTCAGGGTCTTCATAACTTTGCCATGTGGACAGGAATGTCGTTTTTGAAGAACGCACCTGTCCTGCTATCACTAAGTTAGGGCCGAAATCCACCATAGCTTTGAAAAGGGGGATCGCATCTTCGGGTATAGTCCCTCTTCTTGCCTGCTCTTCAAATGTGTAATTCGGGACTATGTATCTTCGGAAGATAATAACATCCTGACCTTGCTTTGCCATCTGTCCCCTGAAAATCGTCACCCTTGTTCCGTCCAAAAGATATATCTCATGAAAATCTTTATCAAGCCGTTCATGAGGAGTCAACAGCAGAAAGGCCCTGACCAGCTGTTCACGTCTGTGTTTATGAATTTTTTGCGGCATCAGCCTCAGGCGACCTTCCTGCATGAAATAGATCCTGTCTCCTATGACCTTTGCCGAACTGCTTTGCTTATATGTCTCGGAAAACCATTCCGCTATTCCCGCAAGCCCCCAATTTTCATGATATATGCCGTCAACGGCGGATTGATACCAGGGCGGCAGGGATTCAGCTTCTAAACCGTACCCCTTTAGCTTTGCTCTGACTTTCTCTTTAAAAAATGCCACTTCATTGGAATATCCTATAATTGCTTTCTTCTGTAATTCTAATCCGGCGTGCATATCTTCCCCGTCTTTATCCCATTCCCGGATAAAATCCTCTTTGACAATTTCACAGAGCTTCTCAAAATTCATCAAGCTGCTGTTATGGCAGCATTCTTTATCCCTGATATGATCCTCTATATAAAAGGCAGCCATTTTTTCTTCCTCTCGGTATCGATCGGGGCTATATGTGCCCGCGAAAGTACCCTGTTTGCTATCATTCTTATGTCCCTGCAGAAGTCATCACTTTTATATGACAGCAAAGTTCTGTGGTCGGACTCCGCCTGTCTCTCATAGCCTGATGCGCTTACTTTCATAAGGTTTTCACGGGGCAGCCGAAGCCTCTTTCCTATATAATCCAGCCCATAAAGATCGCTTTCGATATGCTTGTTGACAATGTGAGCGGAAAATTTGATTTTCAGCTTGTCATAGATCGGTTGGAGGCTTTCGTATCGTTTTATTATCGATTCCTGCTGAGTGATTATACAGTATCTGTCTCCTATATTCTCAAGGGCTCCGATTGCCAGACCGTTATCGATATCGTTGCCGGTATCCGCAAGTATAAGATCGAATGAACCCTCTAAGCTTTTAAGAAGATATGCAGCCATTTCCGGATAATAGCTTCGAATTTGTTCTATGCTTTCCACACCTCCCAGCATGTAGAAATTCCCGTCTTTCTTGCAGCCCATGACAAGCTTTTCCGTGTCAAGCAGCCTGCTGTCCAAATGCAGTCTTATCCCTTCGATAGA
>JAKJCD010000111.1:0-5813 GCA_022706625.1 Bacillota bacterium
GCTTTTTAACAAAGCTATTCTATGAATTTGTCCCGGACAATAAACAATCCATAGCGACATTTCCTGCTGAAAGTACCTTTCAAAACCTCACGGAAAGACATACTATGAATCACAATCATAGTCTACACCAGACCGATAAAAAAATCAAATGAAGCCGGTTATTGGATCAATTCCATGCATGCTTTTCGTTCGCTTTCCTTTAGCTTGCAGAACAAATCAATATACTTGTCCGTGTTTTCAAAGCAGTTCGCCAAGATGTCCGCAACAAATCCGTTTGCGATTTCCTCGATGATTTCACCGCTTTTTGCAAAGTGCGCTGAGGCAGGCCCCCATCGGGCATTCCCGAATTGCTCTTTATATTTTGTTAGGGATAAGGCTAGCTTATCTCTGGTCCCTCTATGCGGATTTATCAGTTCAGATTGATTTTTATCAAGCTCTGCCGGTAGTTCCGGAAGAACGCTTCCGGCAAACCTTACATAATGAGTATAAATAGACTTCATGGTCTCCGAATCGTATTGTTCTTTCCATTTTGGAAATTCCTTGATCAGCTTTTCCATACCTTTAATCCCAAATAGCCCCACCTTTGGATTAAGGAAATTATAAGCGATTTCTTTATACGCATTTTGTATTATACTTGATGCATCTCTCTCGGCTTTCAAAAACTCTATCCCGAAATATGCATTCTTTTTGCTGATATTTAAGTAACCTTCCTGCCATGCCATTTCCAAATCCGCATAAGATACAGACTGAATCTCCAGCTTTGAGTTGTCAAGGACAAATACTGAATCCTCATCATATCCAATCATCAGCACTACATGTCCCGTGGCATGAATTTTTTTGTAGAACTTGCTTTGGTACGCAAGGTGATACATATCGAGGCCAAATAATACGACCGGGATATTTATATCAACGAGTTCTTTGATCTCTAAAATGGTATTCTTAAAAGTTTTTCCCTCCGATGCGATAAGCCGGTAGCCCATTCGGTTACTCCAAAAACCAAGCAAATGGTTTCCAATATTCATTGCGCTTGGAAATATCATTTTGGGTGGATCCGCTATCTTCTGTGAAATAAGCATAAAACCCGTTCTTGAATAAAAGATTAGTTCGTCCGGTATCCTCATGCCGGTTTTCCATTCATAAATGTCACATAAGCCGTTGGCCGGACAAAGATAGTTCGCTGTGCTATGGGGTATCTCCAGTATTTTCATAAACAGTCTCCTTCCAAAGAATCTGCCAGCTCATGTCCAAATCATACCATAACTCTATTATTATTTCTCGGATCGTTTATTATTTTCGCGGATGAACTTCCGTACCTTTTTCATTCCTCCTACATCCTTGAACAAAATAATTGCATTACCGGAATTACTTTCCGCTCGATCAGTCATAACCTCGTTTTCTAAAATAAAAGACATAGTCAAATCACTATGCCTAAGCAGCTAATAAGGCTCTTCATTTATTTTTCAAACCAAAAATACCACAGCCGCGCATTGTAGTCAAGAATTGCTTTATTGTGTCAAGGTGACAGCGGATGCAGTGATCAAATTTCCTGCATCCGGATCAGGCTTAATCCTCTCCCTATAATTTTCCAAGTTATTAGTTTTCTATTTATCAAAGATTTTCATAATGGAAATAACATCTGTCGCAGCTCAGAAACAGCCATAAAGCTCGTGCCAGGGACTCTATTCCCGTATTGTAAAAAGCATATTATCCACTGTCAGACGAACGGGCATTATACTCTTTTGCCCCGGTACCGGATCGGGCCAGCGGATAGCCTTTTCCTCTATGGTGATGTCCTTGAAACGTTCCAGGTCGTTTAAACTGTAGTATGGCATGGTATTGATCAGTGGCTGCATGTTGAAGATGATCTTGTTGCCATGTTCGAATTCAACAAGCAAGGTGTAATCGTCATTGGGCGTTACCTTCAGCATTTTACTCATCTGCATCATTCCTCCTTCCGATCCGGAGGATGTTTCAGACATGAAAAATCCCCCATACTGAAAAGTATAGAGGATTATTATTTCATCCGGTATCCGCCAAACGGCATATTTTACCCGCACGCTCGAAAAAGGCGTATGGGCTTCAAATGCGGCCGCAGCCGCCTTTGTTGTATGAATAAATCATAATAGCTTCAGTTGTTGCGCCATTTTGATGGCCGCCGTTTTGCCGCTGACCTCCAGCTTCCGGTATACATTCTCAAGATGCGTCTTGACAGTTCCAACGGACACATTCAGCTTACATGCAATCTCGTCCCGCTTAAGACCATCGGCGGCAAGAGCAAGCACCTCCAACTCTCTTGCTGACAGGGAAGCCGTGCTCCGCGGGATACGCTTTAAGCACTCCATATACTGCTCGCAGGCCCGGAGGACTTCTTTTATGTATGAGGCACGGATGTCTGTATTGGCTATGTGGCGTATCATGTCGAGGATGGCGGGTGCATATTCCGCAAAGGGCAGGATAATATGATCATCCTGCGCCATGCCTAGGGCTTTTCGCAGCGATGCAGAGCCCTCCTGTATGCCATACAGCCTGTATTTCGCGGCAGATTCGAGAATCTGATTGTGAAGAAAGCCAAGCTGGTTACCGAAGATCGATAAGTATGGTACAAAAGATTCGGTCAGTATTTCAAGTTCGACGTAATTCCCGGAAAGCAGCACCGCCTTGCCATATACAATATAGTTTAAGGCCACACCCTGATACAAGAATCGCGCAGGGGACATATCGCCCGTCCGCAGCCACTGCGGGATTTTATCCGGTTGACCGAGGCAGCCGTAGACGTATCCCTCCGTAAGCTCTATGGAGGTATTATAAACGGAACTGTTCTCCCTTGTAACATCCTCCCGGAGCTGCCGCAGAAGCTCCAGCCCCTCGGCGGTCTTTCCCTGATAAATATACAGCCTGATCAAAGTCAGATTGGCGCAGATGACGATTCCGGTCTGTCCTTTTGTTTTTGCCTTATAAATGGCCTTGAGGGCTGAAAGCTCCGCTTTCTGCCAATCGCCGATTTCCAAGGCGTATTCGGCAAGAGTCACATATTCGCAGCCTGTGCCGCAGCCGCTGGCAAGTCGGGCAAAGGCGGGAAACTCGGAGACCATGAAATCGACCGTTTCCCTGAGCTTGCCCTGCTCTTTGTAGTACGAATACAAAAAATGAGGCGAGCCGAAGGTAAACTCGCTTTCCCGCTTCACCAGGCAGGAAGCGTCCCCCTCCAACAGGCGAAGCGCCTCGTTGGTACATTCAACCATTGCTTTTGCATCATTAAACATAGCGAAGATACGGACGACGCTGATCTCCGCAAGAATACGGTTCTTTCGGTTAGAAGAGAGTTCTGACGCCCCCTCATAGAAATGCTGAAGCTCGTCAAGGCGCGAGACTCCCTCCCGCACGGTATCAAAATCGCCGCTGACCAGCAACAGGGCAACATACTGCAGGTAAGCGACAGGATATTTAAAAAGGAGTTCACGGGGAGTGGCGGCAAACAATTCAAAGATGCCTTCGAACGGCGTGAAATCGTTGTTCTCGGTGTACTCATCGTCCAACGATGCCAGAACGCATTCCGTTTCACCGGCACGATAAAGATATCCGTAGGCCTGTATGTACGCCTTTCGTTTTAGGTGCCATTCACCCACCCGCCGGTAAAGTGCTGCCGTTTCCTCTTCGTTCCCCTGTTTTGTCCGCAGGAAATCCAGCAATACGTTGTGAATTATGTAAACACCTGCGGTCTCATTGAATGTGATAAAGGCGTTTTCACGGCGCAGTTTTTTGAGGAATTCAACCGTTTTTGCTTCCTGTGTCACATAGCGTGCCTGTTCCGCCGTAAAGCTGTCCATCACCGAAAGCCGTAGCAAAAATTGCCGGATGGATTGGTCATAGATATTGTAGAGCACCTTTTCCACCAGATCGTCAATTACGCTGTTCCTGCCTACAGGTATACCCTGCTCCATACCCATCAGGATCAGGTAGGCCAGCGAAATCCAGCCGCCGGTATATTCGCAGATTTCCTTCAGTTCGCTTTTGGTTGCCTTAAAGCCCATCAGATTGCCGTAGTCCTGTATCTCTTTGTCAGTGAAGCGAAGTATCTGCTGGGGCAGGATACTGCACAAGCCCTTGGAGCAAAGCTCAGCGAAGTCAAAGTTTGAGGTGTCCCTGGTGACAACCACGAAGTGAAGGTCTTCAGGGGCCTCCTTAACAATCTGCTTCAGCAGCGCACCAACTCTCCCCCTTTTTACCAGGTGGAAATCATCAATCACAAAAGCGGTATTTCCCTCATAGTCCAGATCATTCAAGATTGACAGGATGGTCGCCGTTTGAGGCGTATCGGAAGGGAAGCCGAGGCTTTTGAGCTTGTCTCCCGCCATTTCGTCAAGCCGGCTTATTTCCTTGGAAAACATTTCCCAAAAAAACGCCTCCGTATCCTCTGAAGATTGGAAGGAGAGCCATAAAGCAGGGCTGTTTTTGGATGATAGAAATTCCCTGACCGCCGTGGTCTTCCCATAGCCTATAGGAGCTTCCACTATGGTCATCGGATAATGGAATATACTTTCCAGTACGCAGCTAACGCGCTCTCGATTTAGTGCTTTGAGTTTTGTCAAGGCGGTTCGCCTCCTTCCCTCTATCCGTCTATCCGTCTGCCGATGCCTCATTATCCTGCGCTTCTTTTAGAATTGATTAATCTGTCTTGTATCATCCATTGTGTTTTTTAATTATATTGCAAATTTTGTCATATTTCAAGGAAAAGAAATAATGCTGCTATTATCTGGGAGTGGGATAAAGCGTTGTCTCGTTTTGCCTTTAATCTTCATCTGACAACCTCTCTTCGGAGACACAACATACCACAATTTTCAGCGTATCGCTGCTGTCTTCGATTAAATTTGTGATTATTCGTTCAACCGTATATAATAAAGACATATTTTTTTCGATTGTTCGGAGGTGTGATGGACTACATATCTGTAATCATCGTGGAAACCATCGGTTTGCCCAACGATTTAACGGTCAAGGAGAGGCCGGCCGGTCGCCCTCCTGGCGGCGCAAGGGCTTCGAAAAGCTGTCAGAAAAGCTATTGTGAAGAAAGAAAGATAGGTGCCGACTTGTTTCACAGTTCGGATTTATGTTAGAATTGCTTTTGGAAATATCAGGCACTGGTCTTCCGGAGGATCATATACCGGCGAACATGCTTTAAAAAAAATGGGGGTTTCATCCATTATGCCGGAAGAAAATAAATTGAAATACTATATTGCCTTATTTGGAGCAGTTTTCTTTTGGTCTTCAGCTTTCATTGCATCAAAAGCGGCTTTGACCGGTATCGGCCCTTTATCACTCAGCTTTCTGCGCATCCTGATATGCTTTCTGCTTCTTCTGCCCTTTGCCTTTAGAAAGGGCTTCATCCTACGAGATCTTTTTAAAAAAAATTCCTTTATTTATGGTATCGTCGGCTACGGCGGGAACCTGGTTGTGCTCACCCTGGGATTAACGGCCTGTTCAGCGGGCATCTCCGCCATTGCGCATGGGCTGTTCCCCCCTGTTCATGGTAATTTTCGGCTATCTGTTTCTTAAAGAAAAGTTTACAAAATATAAGGCCATCGGCATCGCCTTTGCTGTTACCGGCGTAATGACAGCCTCCGCAGGCGACCTGGTCCAAAGCGCCGGCTCAACCGCACTTGGTATCATTTTAGTTGTAATTTCGGTATTAAGCTGGGCGTGCTACTCCGTATTTGCGAAGAAAACGGCTGCGGATATGGATGCTCTGGTTCTTACCGAATTAGGTTTCGGTACGGCGGTTATTTGTTTTTTCCCTTTTGCTTTGGCGGAGATTGTTG
>JAKJCD010000111.1:5904-6196 GCA_022706625.1 Bacillota bacterium
CCGCCATATCCGGAATTTTTTTCAACTTAATGCCGGTAATCGGCTTGGGTTTTGCCATAGCTGCCGGAGAGCAGACCTCTTCGATCCAGATTATAGGCTGTGCTTTGGTGCTGGTCGGAGTGATCACCGGTACAAGAGACAAAGCGTGATAAGTGTATCAGTGACCTCGACATAATTCAGATAAACTTTGCTATTCCAAATCCAATTGAATAACCAATTAAGCCTAGAATAAGTGAACCTAAAATATATACAAAAGCATTCAGTCTTTCATTATCTTGAAATAGATTGAAGC
>JAKJCD010000112.1 GCA_022706625.1 Bacillota bacterium
CCCCCGGCCGGCTGCTTCCCTGCCGGAGGCAACCAGGACCAGCCTTCAAAGTCGTAAATAGTTGCCTTTCCAAAAGCCGGAGCAACTATTCTTAAGTTTCGGCCGGGGTTTTGGTTGCTTTAAATTTTAAACAGGCTCATTCGGCTATTAAATATGATCTGCCGCAGAAATAAATGGGTAATAGTAATAATAATTCCAGAATATGGGTTGACAATCGCAATAGAGATAGTTAATATGTAAATAAATGGAAGAGAGAACGTTGACAACTAATAATGCCCGGTTGAGCCCCAGGAAAACGCAGGTTTTATTGCGGAATCACCTTAAGCAGGACAGAATAAAGATGCTCTTTAGGTGCTGGGCTATAAGTTAAAGGGATTTTTGGCGAGCGGTATAATCCCGCATATCAAAACTGCTCAGATTTCACCGATATAGTAAAATCCTAAAAGTCAGATTTACTCATTACCGTATAGCACTACAGCTTTGGCGCTGATATCTTCAGTGCTTTTAGTCACAAAAAGGAGATCAAGACTAATCCTCAGCGCCTGTAAAAATTATAGAACTAAGTCCTTGGAGAGAGACCTATAAACATTACTACTTTAAAATACGAGGAGAACAACATGGAAAACGCAAAAGTTATGTTTAAAATAGCTGCAGCAATTATGCTTTCTGCCCTTGTGCTGTCAGGCACCTCTTTCGCATTCGGAAAAGACCGGCAAAAGGTGTTCACCGATTTAAAAGCCGGTCACTGGGCCCACGATTCGGTAATCAAAATGTCCCAAATCGGAATTATATCAGGCTATCCCGATGGAAGCTTCAAGCCGGGAAAGCTTGTGACCTATGGGGAATTCATTAAAATGGCGGCAATAGCCGGCAATGCGGCCGTAAGCGATCTCAAGGCGGAGGACGGACAGCATTGGGGGACCCCCTACTATGAGGCGGGGCTTAATAATTCCTACTTTTCGCAGTGGGATATCTCAAAAGCGGCTTTGGACATTCCGATCCCGAGAAAACACATGGCCCTAATAGCAAGCGGCATTATGGACGAGGATGTTAAAATCTCTGATTACGGAGATTACGGGAAAATCGAAGGATCTATTTCAGATGTGGATGAAAAAACTCCCTTTGAATATGACATTGTGAAGGCTTATGCCGCCGGAGTGCTTTCCGGTTATCCCGATGGCACCTTTAGGCCCGAGGGTGTTCTTTCAAGAGCGGAAGCGGCGTCTGTTATAGACAGGTTGCTGAAGGTGGTAAATAAAGAACAGACGGCTGAAGATCCTGAGCCCGTAGTAGTAAATCCTGAGTTGGAGCAAGAACCAATAAAGTCGTGGGTGGAAGTGAATGCGGACCCTCTGGGCTCTCCGGATGGAAGTTTCGCTCTTATCATAAGAGAATACGGAAAGGATTTGGATGCACAGCATCAAGAGTTGTTGTCACAGCTTAAGATCCTGCTTCCCAATGAGGCTGATGCGATATTAAAGGAGGCTATCACTCTTGGCAGAAAGCCGTATAAAGAGCGAAAGAACTCAAATACCAGAAAACAATATTTTGGGGAATATCCGGTCTTAATCGACCACATATTTGACACAATTTATATAGATATCTTGCCTAAAGGATATTGGGATGAATATTGGGGTATCAGGCCGGGACAGGTGGAAGAGTTTTAGCATTTGTTAGGGATAGATTAACATCTATTCTTTCTTTTCTTTATGCAGAGAAGGTGAGTATGAAGATATGAGAAAGAGACAAATTTTGGAGAAGATGCTGCTATTGATTCTGCCAGTTCTGATAGCGGCGCCGTCAGGGCTTTGGAGCACGTCATCTTATGCGGAGGATACAGTGGTAAGAAAGACTTTCGCCCAGATGACGGATGCAGAGAAGGAGCTTGCCCTGCGCTACCTTATCGACGTGGAGGGTACTGTGGCAAACACAGTGAAGGTAGATGGCAAATCGTATTCTCTTAACCTCACTCTTTGGCGGACGGAAGGTCTTATCGTGTACGGTGAGACTCCCGTTGTCAATAATCTTGTGCAAACCACAGCTTCTCCTAACAAAAAAGGTGACCAGTGGAGGTACTGGGGCTTTGACATGAACAGCGGACTATACGGAAATGACAACTTCCCGCCCGACAAGCCGGGTACTACGCCGCCGCAGAATAAGAATTGGCTGACAACCGTACAGATTAAAGGGAATCCTACAGCAAGAGGATATGTGGGAGAATTTGCTGTCAATGCAACCGACAGATTCAGCTATTCTGATAAGCTTGCTACGGCGGAAGCATTTTTGGCTAAGAATCCTAAGTGGACGGCAGCCGGCAAGGACGCAAGCTATATATTGGAGCATTTTTATTTCAATTGTGTGCTTTCCGAAAGCGGGCTTACCAGAGGCCAGTTTGTCGGAGTCCATAAAAGCGAAGCTGATGGGAATTTGTACTACCAGACCTTTGAAATAAAAGGCGGAACTGTTACTTTTGTGATCCCGGATCCTGAGGATCCGCTGCCCCCTGGCCCTTCTGATCCCACAGATCCGGACCCGGACCTTGAGGAGCCGGTTGTCCCAATTCCTGAGCCGGGGCCGGAGGTTACTGTAAACTGCGTGCTTGGCATGCAGGAAGTGACTTATACAGGACATCCTGCCCTGGCGCAGGACTACTCTGTGTATAATGTTGACGGCGAAGCCTTCTCCGCACAGAGGGCATATTCTGAACATCATGCCTCTAACAGCTTTAGAATAATGGGCGGGGGCGGATCTATAAGAAAGATTACAAGTGTAAGAGCGGAAGCAACTTTTGAGAATGCAGGAAACTATCAGGTCCAGCTTACCGCATCGCCCAACGGCGGACCTGACGCTTTTGATGTGAAACCCGTAGAGGTGAAACCTACACCTGCAATACTGCACAGCCTCACGGGCGCTCAAAAGCAAAACAGGAAGCAAGTGATCAATCTAAAGGTGGCCAAGCATCCCGATTCCACTCTCACGAGCTTTTGGGTGAAGATCGAGCGCCTTGACACCGGCGAAGCCGTTACCCTGCACAACAGGATGGGAGCGGGAGCGAACACTCTTTCAAACAGTGCGACTATTAAAACCAGGCCGATAGAAAGGCTCACGCTTTCGGATCAGTATTTCGAATACTGCAAGCTCGAGTTTCTCTTAAAGAACGATGCACCCGCAGATTGTAAATATACCATCTATGTGAAAGACAGCAGGGGCAACACCGATCAGGCAGCGCATGAATTCTCTGTATCAAAAGATAAGCCGCCTGAGGCAGCAGTATTTCTTGAGGGAGCGTATATCAGGAAGGTCAATGAAAACACAGCGGAAATCATAGCCGATGACGTCACCGTTACCGACGGAGATCAGGTGGAGCGGTCATGGTTTTACCGGCCGGTGTTAAAAGACCAGGCTGAAGAAGAAAAAGGACCGTGGGCAGCTATAACCCCCGCTTCGGCAGGCTATACCGACTACGCATTCGGGACGGGAAAAAAGATAGGCTTTCCTAAAGAGGGAGTAGGGCTGTTTGAAGTCAAGCTCTATGCAAAGGATCTCTGGACAGAAGAGACCTTGCTCGAATATGTGGATGAGTCCGAGCGGCTGACAGGAGACGCGATATCCGTTTCCGAAGTCCTTAACGTGGCCCCCGTGGTAAGCCTAAGCCCCATGTCTCCCAAGACTGCCAACATAACCTTCCTTGCCGGCGGGCAGGTAGAATATGACCGCGTGAAGGCAAATCAGGCACGGCTTCAGATGGATCTTCTGCAGCAGGGAATAGATGCCCGCATCACCGTGGAAAAGATGATGCCGGCTGCGTCAAGCGGCGATGAAGCGTCTGCAAGGCTTATGGGCATCAGAACGCCTTTCGGTTATGAAGGCAATTGGACCTTTTATGAAGGCAGTAATTATATTGTCGATAATGATTGTCTGTATAAATTAGATGCAACCTGGCCCGGAGACGGATTTAATGACTATCCCGGCCCTCCTTATACTGTCAGCTGTTGGGATGTGTATGATAAAGATCCGAATACAGAATACAAAATCACTGATGCTAAATGGTCTTATACGTTTACCGATGCTGTTTTCCCCATTCCTGCGGCCAGAGTAGGGCCTTATTTTACTCAGGATGATTCGGATAAATATTTATATTTTGTTGCGGAGGGTAAGACTCTGATTCTTTCAAAAGATAACGGTTCCCTGCTGACAAAGCTTGATGTGGAAGTAGGAGAAAGTTGTTTTACTGAAGGGAATATGATCTATACTTTTAAAAGCGACGGGATCTATGGCATATCCGCAGTTTCCGGGTTGACAACAAAAGTCTACAACGGATCTGTTATGGACGGAAAATGCAAAAGAATAAACGGGATTATCCATTTTGTAACAGGAAACAAAAACAAGATGTACAGAGGTCTTTTTGATCCGGAAACCGCTTCGGTAAAGCTTGAGGCTTTGGATCTATCAGTTAAAGTAATGGGAAATCATACTTACCGATTGCTTGGGATTGATACAGATGGGAAACTGATAATACAGGCTGTCGTGGGGAAATGGAATGCATATGGAAATCCTTCCGGTTATTCAGCTTATGCGCAGATTTACGGGAGAGATAATCATAAATATTTTGAATCCAATGAATACTTTGATTCATCGAGCCCCAAATACCAGCCCGTTGCCGTATTTGACGAAGCGGGGCGGTGCAATTATATAGCCTTCGCATACAGATCACACGGGTCGACAAATTATTATGTTTATGTATATTTGGAGGATGCAAACAGCGGTGCCGTACAGTCCAGAAATGTGAGCGCTAAAAATGATTATCCCACAACTTCAAATGTAATATTTGCGAAAGAAATAGACGGAAAAGTATATATTTGCACCGGAGCTGAGTGGGTTTTTGTAAGCGGGACTGATTATCAGGCCTATCCCGAACGGGTTAAAATGTTTAAGTTTGATTCACTAAATACTTTCTACCCTGTCGGCAGCACAAGCGGTTTAGGATTTAATTTAGCGACTTACGAGAACGGTCAATCTTCAGAATCTTTGCATGCCATACAGGTGGGATATAATCAAATAGGAAATTCCTACAGCCTTACTTCCGTACTGAAGTGGCATCAATCTTTACCGCAAATAATGGATCGTTATGTCCAAAAAAACTTTAGAGGCGGAAAAGATATTAACATGCTTGTTATATATGATGAAACGAATCCGTCATCTTCTTATGATGCCTCACTGCTTAATTCTGTGGTTTCAGAGATCCAAACAATGCGCGGAGAATTATTTATGGCGGCAAGGGAAGATATAGAAGGAGGAGGATTGGCAGAATCTGTTTTATCGTCAGTTTCATCAGAACAAAGCTTGCTCGGTCTTTCGGTAGACTCCGGGCAAAGCGGCAGTCTTTCCAAAACGTTTAAGCTTAAACCAAACAAAACCTATTATTATGAGTATGAAATGAAACGAAGCGATAACTCAAGCGAGGATATATTTATCGCATCCCACTCAGTTCAAAACCCGGCAGGGGCAGAATACATGACGAAAAAGTATTTTGTTGCTGAATCCTTGTGTGAGGATTTTGAAGATAAGAACGGTTTAAACCCCTTCTTTACCTATGCTCAGAACCGAGTTGATGACGGCTTTTACAAAGGGGCTGATCTTTTCGGCCGCGGAAGCAGTCCCGGATATTATTACGACCCATATCCGGAAAACGCTACCGCTATTAGATTTACGGTTCCGCCGGATCGCAAAGGGCTGTTGTTTTTGGAATATTTTCTGCAAAAGGAAAACGAACCCGCAGGAGCATGCTCGCAATGGCTCGCAAATTATATTAGGGTTGACGGGAAGGTGTGGAATAAATCAACAAGAAATTCTCACTTCGGAAAGTATAGCCATCCGGCACTCCTTGAGCCCGGAGAACATGAAATATCCTTTTTTGCAAGCTATAATGCTCATCGGGAATATATATCAAAGATGTGGCTGGATTCTATAAGGGTCGATCTGCTTTCCGAGGCCGAGGAAGATGCACAGGGCTGCGTACAGGAGGTGCTGTCGGCTGAGCAGCTCCCGGGAGGATATGTTAAGGTGAAAGGGAATTTCAAGACTCTCCCCGCAGCAGGAGCTTACAGAGAAGTCGGAAATGCCGCCCTTTGGGAAGGGAATCTCAAGCGTGATCCTAA
>JAKJCD010000113.1:0-2808 GCA_022706625.1 Bacillota bacterium
GCGGCGGGAAGATTTTTGAGGTAATGCGGGCGGGGATGGATTTTCGGATAAAATGTCTTACCTGCGGGACACAGGTGTGGATAACGAGGCCGAATCTCGAAAAAAGGATAAAAAAGATAACGCCTGTCAGGGAAGGTCCCGGAGAGCCCTAATTGCTTTGTACAAAAAAGTGGTTGACAAACAAATAGCTCTTACATATACTGTTGGCAATATACAAAAATAAATGCAATGACGGAGTTTTGATCGGCACGGATCCCGTTACAGAGAGCCGGCAGCTGCTGTAAAGCCGGCACGGTAGTGTCTGTCATTCTCGCTCCCGAGCAGGGCTTCTGAATTATGAAACGAGAGTTTCATCGGTAAGAAGCCACGGCTGGCACCGTTACATGTTCTGGGTTTGTTTGAACCTGCAGAGTGGCCGGTAATTCCGGTAATCAGGGTGGTACCGCGGTAATACTATCGTCCCTGGAGTCAAAAGCTCCGGGGTTTTATTATTTCCGGGGTAAAACAGATACTTAGAATGGAGGGCCAAAATGAGCAAGCGAATCAAAATCTTTGACACTACCCTGAGGGATGGAGAGCAGTCGCCGGGCTGCAGCATGAATCTGAAAGAAAAAATCCAAATGGCAAAGCAATTGGAGCGGATGAAAGTAGATATAATCGAGGCCGGTTTTGCAATATCTTCTCCGGGAGATTTCAAATCCGTAAGAGCAGTGGCGGAGACCGTAAAGGAATCCATTGTAGCAAGCCTTGCCAGGACTACTAAAGATGACATCGACAGGGCCTGGGAAGCCGTATCCGTGGCAGCCCGGCCAAGGATACACACCTTCATAGCCACTTCTCCTATCCACATGGAGTATAAGCTCAGACTTATGCCGGACCAGGTGGAGGAACAGGCCGTAGCAATGGTCAAGCATGCGAAAGGATATTGCTCCGATATTGAATTTTCCGCAGAGGATGCCACAAGGAGCGATCCGGCTTTTCTTGCCAGGGTATTCAACGGAGTGATCAAAGCAGGTGCTACGACAATCAATATTCCTGATACTGTTGGTTATACGGTTCCGGATGAATTCTATGAGTTTTTGATCAAAGTAAGGGAACTCTGCCCCGCATTGGACAATGTAGACATTTCAGTCCACTGTCACAACGATCTGGGGCTTGGTGTTGCAAATTCTCTGGCTGCCATTAAAGCCGGCGCGACCCAGGTGGAGACGACTATCAACGGAATCGGGGAAAGAGCGGGGAATGCTGCTATGGAGGAGCTTGTCATGGCTCTTAGGACAAGAAAAGATATTTTTCGGGCAGAGACAAACATCGTGACCACTGAGATCATGCGAGCTTCCAAACTGTTGACGACCATTACAGGGGTAAAGGTACAGCCCAATAAAGCTATCGTAGGAGAAAATGCATTTGCCCACGAGGCCGGGATTCATCAGCACGGTGTGCTTAATAATAAAGAAACCTATGAGATCATGACTCCGGAATCTATAGGCCTGACTAAAAACAGCATGGTCCTGGGCAAACATTCCGGCAAACACGCACTCCGCAGCAAGGCGCAGGAGTTAGGCATAGATCTTTCCGAAGAAGCGTTGGAACGGGCCTTTGAAAGATTCAAGATCATCGCAGATAAAAAGAAACAGATCTACGACGGCGATATTGAGGCTTTGTTAAGCAAGGAAGCCCTGCAGGTGCCGAAAACCTATCAGATGAAGAGCTTTGTGATCAACAGCGGCAACAGCATTACTTCTACAGCGGTTATTGAAGCGATAAAAGATGATAAGGTCATCGAGAAGGTATCAAGGGGTGACGGTCCAATAGATGCAGCCTTCCGGGCGATAGGCAAAATCGTGGGAAAGCAGATGCGGCTTGAGGATTATCAGCTTCACTCCGTAACGGAAGGTATGGATGCTCTGGGAGATGCGCTGGTAAAGATCAGCAGCAACGGTAAATCCTATGCGGGGAGAGGTCTTTCCACCGATGTGATCGAAGCCAGTATCCATGCCTATATCAATGCGGTAAATAAGATGATCTGCGAGGAGAGCAAAACCAATGGAGTATAAAATTGCGGTAATTTCGGGAGACGGAATAGGACCGGAGGTTATTGAGGAAGCAAAAAAAATTTTGAATAGTATAGGGAAGCGATTTGGGCATCGCTTCGATTTTACCCATGTCCTTGCCGGGGGCAGCGCCATCGATAAGACCGGAGAGTGTCTGCCGGAGGAAACTTTAAGGATCTGCAGAAGCAGTGACAGCGTGCTGCTTGGCGCTGTGGGCGGGCCTGGATGGGATGGACTGCCCGGGGACAGACGGCCGGAAAAGGCGATTTTAGGTTTAAGGGAGGGTTTGGGACTTTACGCCAATTTAAGGCCTGCGCTGCTCTTCGCCGAGCTTGCCGGTGCCTGCCCGTTAAAACCGGAAATCACAAAGGGTGGATTGGATATTATGGTGGTACGGGAGCTTACCGGAGGTATCTACTTCGGTGATAAGGGACTTTGTGAAACAGAAATGGGACCGGGGGCTTACGATGTGGAGCTTTATACAGAAAAGGAGGTCCGGAGGATCGCAATCGTGGCTTTCGGCATGGCGATGAAGAGGAAGAGAAAACTGGTCAGTGTTGATAAGGCTAATGTTATGGAAAGTTCCCGGCTTTGGAGGAGGATAGTGCAGCAGGTCTCAGAGGATTTTCCTGAAGTGGAACTTTCTCATATGTATGTGGACAACGCAGCGATGCAGTTGATCAGAAACCCCGGGCAGTTTGATGTGATCGTAACAAATAATATATTTGGCGACATTTTATCCGATGAAGCAAGC
>JAKJCD010000113.1:2818-6136 GCA_022706625.1 Bacillota bacterium
TAGGCCTGCTGCCATCTGCCAGCCTCGGAGAGGGAAGCTTTGGGCTTTATGAACCCATACACGGCAGCGCGCCGGACATAGCGGGCAGGGATATTGCTAACCCCATAGCGGCCATATTGTCTGCGGGTATGATGCTGCGCTGCAGCTTTGGTTTATCCGAAGAAGCGGACTTAATAGATGAAGCTGTAAAAGAATTTATCCGGAAAGGATACCGCACTCCGGACATTATGAGTGAAGGAATGAAACCGGCAGGGACAAGGGAGGCCGGCGACATGATTGCTGCAGCCGTGTATGCATTGTAATGGACGGACGGCTCCGGCAGGCATAATTTATAAATAATTCATATTGAGAATATAATAACAAAATATGCTTGCATTCAGTTTCAGAGTTTGTTAGAATATTAACAGAATTGAATTATCGTTCTGAATGCATAAGGGTTCGTCCCGAGTGAGAAGGCGAGAGGTTGTGACGGTTTAATGCAGCTTTACAGGATCCTCATGCTTTCGCATGAGGATTTTTTAAACAGCTATGCCTTGAAAGACGGCAGAAAAAACCGATGACACAAGAAGCCGGCCTCCGGCGATAAAAGAGAAAGAAGGAAACAAAAATGAAAAAACAAATTGCAATTTTATTAACTATGCTGCTCTGCCTTGGCATTCTTGCAGGCTGCACCGCACCGGGACCGAGTGTGCCCGAAGAGCCGGAGGTTGCAGAAGCAACGACATTCCACATCGCATCTTTGAAGGGCCCCACAACTATGGGCATGGTCAAACTGATGAAGGATGCGGAGGGGGGCGCAACTAAACATGATTATCAGTTTGAGATTTTCGGGACAGCAGATGAAGTGGTGCCGAAGCTGGTAAACGGAGATTTGGATATTGCACTGCTCCCTTGCAATCTTGCCAGTGTCCTATATAATAAAACACAGGGTGCTGTTCAGGTAGCGGCTATCAACACGCTGAGCGTACTATATGTGGTTGAGAGCGGAGATACAGTGCATTCTATTCAGGACCTGGCGGGCAAGACGGTTTACAGCACAGGAAAAGGAACCACGCCGGAGTTTGCATTCAATTATATTTTGAGTCAAAACGGTATAGACCCGCAGAAGGATATCACCATAGAATATAAAAGCGAATCTACCGAGATAGCGGCCATGCTCCAGAATGCGGAAGTTACTATAGCGGTGCTTCCACAGCCCTATGTGACAACAGTAAAAATGCAGAATGACAAGGTGAGGACAGCCCTCAGCTTCAATGAAGAATGGGATAAACTTGGCACAGACAGCAGCATGGTCACCGGTGTCGTCCTCGTCAGGAAGGACTTTGTAGAGGAAAATTCACTTGCTTTCAATGAATTCCTGGATGAATATAAGGCATCTACCGAATATGTCAATGCAAATACGGAAGAGGTTGCCGAATGGATCGCAGAATACGGTATCGTAGCAAAGGCCCCAGTTGCTGTGAAAGCACTTCCCGAAAGCAGCATAGTCTATATTGACGGCAGCGATATGAAAACCAAAATAAGCGGATACCTGAAGATATTGTATGATGCGAATCCCCAGTCGGTAGGAGGAGCTTTACCGGAAGATGACTTCTATTTCAGCAGGTAAAAGTAAGATCCAAATAGTTTTGGTCCTGCTCTTTTGGTTGGCTGTATGGCAGCTTGCGGCATATGCCATCGGGCAGGACCTGTTCTTAGTATCGCCGGTCAAGGTGATACGGATTTTGTTTGGCCAGATACAGGAGGCCGCGTTTTGGTCTACTGTTGCATATTCCTTCGTACGAATAGTCAGCGGGTTTCTGCTGGCTATTATTGCAGGGGTGGTTTTAGCCGTGATAAGCGCAGCAAGCAGCGCTATCAGAGCAATTCTTGCTCCCTTTTTCAGCGTGGTGAAAAGTATCCCAGTAGCGAGTTTTATCATCCTGGTGCTGATATGGGCGGGAAGCGGGAGTTTGTCCGTTGTTATAAGTTTTTTGATGGTGCTTCCCATACTTTACACTAATGTTCTGCAGGGGATAATGCAGACAGACCGAAAGCTTCTGGAGATGGCAAGAGTCTTTCACATCAGTTTTCTAAAAAAACTGGGTGCTATCTATATCCCGGGTGTGCTGCCTTATTTTTCAGCCGGATGCAAGCTGGGCTTAGGTCTTTGCTGGAAGAGCGGCATCGCTGCCGAGGTCATCGGATTGCCCAATGGCAGCATTGGAGAACAGTTATATCAGGCAAAAATATTTTTAAGTACCGGAGAACTGTTCAGCTGGACAATAGTCATCATACTAATCAGTTTTTTGTTTGAAAAGGTATTCTTCCTGATAATGGGGCATATAGAGCGGTGGGTGGTGTTCCGAGTGCCTGACAGCAAAGAGTAGAGTTCTGATAGGGAGCACGGTTTGACCGGTGAGGCGGCAGAATGATAACTGTAAAAAACCTGACAAAGCATTTCGATGATAAAAAAGTATTGGACGACTTTAATGTAGTTTTGAAAGAAGGCCGTATAACTACCATAATGGGGACCAGCGGCTGCGGTAAAACTACATTTGCCATGATATTGTTAGGTTTACTGCAGCCGGATTCCGGAATCATCGAGGGGCTTGAGGGCAAGCGCATTTCAGCTGTTTTTCAGGAGGACCGGCTGATAGAGCACCTTTCAGCGGTAGCCAACATCAAAATGGTCATCGACGGAGAACCGGATCTTGAAGAGATCAGGAAGCAATTATCGGATGTGGAGCTGGAAGGAGAACTCATCCGCAAGCCGGTGAGCCAGCTGTCGGGCGGGCAAAAACGCAGGGTTGCCATCGTCAGAGCAATGATGGCAAAGAGTGATTTCATTTGCCTTGACGAGCCGTTTAAAGGGCTTGATACAGAGACGAAGCAAAAGGTCATGGAGTACGTAAAAAAAAGTGTAGAAGGTAAAACAGTGCTCTTTATAACCCATGATATAGATGAACGCAGATTTTTTGAAGGCGATTATATCGGAGTCATTCCCGGGCCTGTCTGTGAGATCTGGCCCTTCTGACGATATCGGTTTTATAGTGTTTATAGCGGCTTCAATAAAATAAAGAGACGACCACCTTATATTAAAGTGGCCGCCTCTTTTAGTATATGCAGCCTATTCCTGCGGGCAATAGACTTCCCTCTTGTGATAATGGGTATGGAGCAGATGGTGTGACAGCTCTCCGTTTGGCTCCTTAAGGTACTCTTCGTAGAGCGCCTTGACTTCGGGGTTGTCATGAGATTTTCTGATAACCTGTCTCTCATCTTCGGAATAAAGAGCGTTGGCTCTGCATTCTTTCGGGTTTACATCCAATCTTGCTTTTG
>JAKJCD010000114.1:0-272 GCA_022706625.1 Bacillota bacterium
CCAGGTTTTGCCTACAGCGCCGATTTTACCATAGGGCCTGAAACCGAGCCGGACCACGGAGATGCCGTGACTTTCTCGTTCAACATTAGTCCTTGGGAATACGGACCGCCTATAGAATCTTCATTCAGCGAGTCCGACAGCCACGCTTGACAGGAACGCGCGGGCAGCATTTTTTTCATAGACTACAAGGGGCTGACTAAAAAGATATTTTAGTCGGTCCCTTGAGCTTTTACGCTGAAATAATTTTAAAAAATGTAAATTTTATATTCGAT
>JAKJCD010000114.1:295-6127 GCA_022706625.1 Bacillota bacterium
AAATTCAGCAAATAATTACTAACTTTGAAGACTCAAATTAGTATTCTATAACTCAAATCTTACATTTTTAGAATGAAATATCTAACAGAAGAAAAACTTGTCATAGTCGGAGCGGCCGGCATGATTGGCTCCAATATGGCTCAAAGCGCTATGGTGCTTGGTCTGACTCCTAATCTCTGCTTGTATGATATATATGAGCCGGGGCTCAAGGGCGTTCTTGCAGAACTGGATCACTGCGCTTTCCCAAAGGCGAACATTACCGCCACCACCGACCCTGCCGAAGCTTTCAAGGATGCTAAGTACATCATATCTTCCGGAGGGGCTCCCCGTAAAGAAGGCATGACTCGTGAGGACCTCCTCAAAGGCAATTGTGAAATAGCGGAAGAATTCGGTCGGCATGTACGCAAGTATTGCCCCGATGTAAAGCATGTCGTTGTAATCTTCAATCCCGCCGATATCACCGGTCTTGTGGTGCTTCTCCATTCCGGCCTCAAGCCCGAACAAGTGACCACCCTTGCCGCCCTTGACTCAACGCGTCTGCAAACCGCTGTTGCAGCTGCTTGCGGTGTTCCCCAACACAAAGTTACCAACGCCTATACTTATGGCGGTCATGGCGAGGCCATGGCGGCATTTGCCAGCCGGATTACGGTTGACGGCAAGCCTGTCGCAGATTATAAACTCAGTGACAAGCAATGGGAAGAAATATATCAAAACACCGTTCAGGGAGGCTCTAATATTATTCGTCTCCGCGGCCGCAGTTCTTTCCAGAGTCCGGCTTATCATTCAGTCCGCATGATTGAGGCAGCCATGGGCGGTGAAGTTTTCTCTCTGCCTTGCGGCTCATATGTAAAAAGCGGAGAGTATGCAAAGGTGGTGATGGCTATGCCCGGCAAATTGGATAAAACCGGCATTCATATCACCCAACCGGTAGGCACTCCCGAAGAGATGGCGGCTCTCAAAGCCTCCTATGAGCATCTTTGCAAGATGCGCGACGAGATTATTTCTCTCGGTATCATCCCCGCCATGGAAGATTGGAGCAAGCTTAATCCGAATCTGTAAAAATCTGTTAAAGGGACTTTTCCTGATTTTGGTTAGCTTTTCCTGATCTTCAGACCATCGGGAGGCATTCCCGAAAAGCGCTCCCGCAGCATTTTTCCTTGAGCGAGCTGCAGTGCTCGATAGCATTTTGCATCCATAATAATTTACCTTTTCGGCTGTTTTTTTTGGCTGCCTTTCCAGTTACTTTTTCGGCTGTTTTTTTTGGCTGCCTTTCCAGTTACTTTTTCGGCTGTTTTTTCGGGACGAGACAGCGAGCGTAAAATGTAACTCGCTGACTATCAGCGAAATCATGAAAGAACACCCGAAAATTTGGCTGACCTTCTTTTATGTTCTGCCTCATTATCAGCACTTTCCATTTTACGCTCGGTTATCTGAAGGGTGCCTGAGCGAATAAAGCCGGCGGAGTTTTTCGGAAATGCCTGAGCGAATAAAGCCGGCGCAGTTCCGGTAATGTGGACATAATCAGCTCTCGTGAAACAAGGCTGCGGATACTAAAAAGACCGACTGATTTTTCAGCCGGTCTTATTTTTGTTGTCGGGGTGACAAGATTCGAACTTGCGACCCTCTGGTCCCAAACCAGATGCGCTACCAACTGCGCTACACCCCGAAAAACCTTCGAGCAATGGAGTAGAAACCTCCCCTCCGCCCCAAAGGGACTGCAAAGATACTAAAAAAAAGAATATCCGGTAAAAATAATGTATCAGCGCTTCTCTTGCAGAAACCTCTTCAGCAGGAATGTCAAAAAATAAGGGAAAGTATAATATTTGCCACTCCATCCAATATTTTGGTATCCGAGTTTAATGCCATAGCGTATGTCAGGGTAGCATTTCCAATCGATGAGTTTGTTAAGAGACGGGGATGCTCCATCTCCCGCCTTTACCTCGACAGGAATCAGCGAATCCTTGTCCCTGACAAAGAAGTCCATTTCCAACGATGGATTGTTGCGCTTGTAGAAATACAGATTCTCATATCCTGATTTAACCAGCATCTCCCCAACCACATTTTCGTAAATTGCACCCTTATAAGTACCAAAATTCTTATTGACACGAAGGTCTTCCTGAGCTTCGTCATCAAGAGAAGCTATAAGAAGTCCTGTGTCATGATAATAAACCTTGTACAAACTTGCATCATAATTGCCTTTTAACGGAAGTTCTACGTTGCCCAAACAGTAGCACACATTTATCACACCTGCTTGCTTAAGCCAGTCCACGGCGCCGATATATTCCCTGTTTCTGGCTCCTTTGGCAATTCTCGTTATTTGAAATTTTTTGTAATCTTTTGCAAGAAAAGTGGATATATGATTATATACGGATAGAACTCTAGCCTTGTCCAGCCCTATGGCATATTTGCTTATATCTTCCTGATAATCCTTTAGAAGTTGCTTTTGCAGTTTGAGCGTGCCTCCGAAATGACCGTTGTCTATATACATCTTTACCACCTCCGGCATACCGCCAAGTGTCATATATTCCCTGAAAACATTCATCATGGTTTCCAATTCGAGATTGGAAAAAGGAGCCACATCAATCATGTGAGCAAACAACTCATCTATTTGTTCGGGCGAATAACCCTTTGCCCATAGAAACTCCTCGAAATCCATAGAATGCATTTCGTAGTCTTCCTTAAATCCTACTGCATTGGACTCGATTTCCTCGTAGTATATTCCCATCAGAGACCCGGAGCAGATAACATCGTATCGGCCATCCTGACAAAAAGATTTGAGGGAGGTTGCACATTCGGGGCATTTTTGAAGCTCGTCGAAGAAAAGAAGAGTTTTGCCGGGAATGATTCGCCATGAAGGTTCCAACAAGGAGATGTTCTTGATGATTGTATCCACATCGTATCCATCCTGAAATATATCTCTGAACTTTTTTTGCAGAATGAAGTTAATTTCAAGAACAGACTCGTAATTTTTCTTTGCAAATGCTTTTATTGATTCTGTTTTTCCAACCTGACGAGCTCCTTTTACTATAAGGGGCTTGCGCTCAGGTGAACGTTTCCAATTATCGAGAAACGTATCTATCTTTCTTTCAAGCAGTTCCATATGTTGTCATCACATTTTTCAGGTGCAAAAATAGCATAAAATCACATTTTTTGCAAGAAAATAAGCCCAAAAATCACATTTTTTACACTAAAAACAGCCTAAAAATCACATTTTTTGAGTATTATTATATATTTTGCGACCGTGTTGAAATAGCAGTCTCCTAAAACAGGAGTTTTAATATGACGCTTTGCTTTCTTTTTTATAAGAGAAGATTGGGGGATATGTATCTTCTGTGTGTTCTTTAATTGATATGAAGACACTGAAAATAATACCATTTGCTTTTTTTCTGTCATCCTTTTTATTGTGCGGAAAAGTCGAAGAATCAGTTCCTGACGATAATAGACAATTGAATATTCAGGAAAAGATAGCTTCAACTAAAACCATTGTTGCCGACCCTGAACGGGCGGCGGATCTCTGGGATAAAGTGTGTTACACTCCGGACGGGTATGACATTGTTTATTTTTTCGACTTTATTATAGAGGCTTGCGCTTTAGGGTGGAATGACAGTTATGTGAAAACAACGCTTGAGAAAATAATTGCAGTTCAGGTCCAAAGCGGAAATGATCTTGGTAAAATTCCCAGGTATCTTACTGCATCGCTAGACTACTCTGATCGTAATAATATTGAGTTTGGCCTGGAATTGAGCACTTTAGCTCTGATTGAGTTTTATAATTCATGGAGCGCTGAAACAAAGGCTTTGTTCGATGATTTTATTGACAAGGCTTTGTATGCTTGCTGGGAACATGACAATGTGGCAGTAACCTATACCAATATCTTCGTAATGAGGGCTTGGAACCTGATAGCTCTTGGTGAGAACCTTGACTCCGGGCGTACCTGGGGAGATTCATATTCCCTGACAACTTCTCAAATAGCTCAGGCCGGATATGACTTGCTGGATCGCCTCTATACGCAGACCACACAATATGGCTTCCACGAGTTCAACAGCCCTACTTATACTGGAGTTCAAGCAGAATGTATAGGCTATTTGGCGAATTATACGAAGAATGCTGCCAGACGTGAGAAGGCCTTGAAAATGAGGGAGTATCTGTCGGCTATTCTGTGCGCCAATTATTTCAATCAGGCTTCCGTTCTAACCGGGCCGATGTCCAGATGCTATATTAGAGGCTTCAGCAGTGGCCAAATTGACCAACTTGCGGGAGGAATGCTGATGGGGAAGAGCATGTATGCCTACAATCAATATGCTGCTTGGGAAATTTCGGAAAAGTATTTAAAAATCAACAGGCAGTTCCCGAGAATGGCGGCCTGGATATTCGGAGATGCAACTGATGCTTATACTGACGGAAAGACATATTTCAGAATGAACGCCTTGAACTATGTTGATCGTTTTTATAGCGTTTCCAGTGCCGGCAGCCATTATACCGGAAATGGCATAGAAAAAACTGTCACCATAGCTGTCAGTACAGAAAATCACCCCTGCAACATCAATTTTGCGCATTACATGGAAGGCCGTGGTGATCCGTATGGCTTCTTGCCCGGCACGAGTACTCACGTTTGGACCTGCTTCAGGGATGCGTACGCAAGATCCCAGCACAACAATGAAATTGTATGGATGCAGGCAGGCAACTGCACTGACAATCCCCATGCTACAAATATGTGCTCACACGTCATTGTCCCGATGACCAATGTTGACGAAATTTGGGTGGATGACACAAAACTGATTGATTGGGAAAGTTCTCCACAGGGTACAACATTCTTCTTTAGGATAGATCACGTGGTTGTTACAATAAAATATCTATATACATTCGGTACTGACGGAAGCGACAAGTCTCATACCTTGATTTATGACAGTGAAGGACTTCGCAACTACTATGTGTTAAGCGACGGGCAGAGGCATTATGCAATGCGAATCACCACAGAATTGTCTCCTTCCGTTCCTTCCTCGACTCAGATTGCCGGCGTGGCTATGTATTGGCGTGCTGACGACTGCATTTATTCCGAAAGACAATTCAGAGAACTTCGCCAGATGATGCTCAATCTTGATGTCCACGCACCCGAGCAGAAGGTTTATATTGCAGGCGACAGCAGCACGGATACATTCTACTGCTATGTCAACACTCCGGAAGGAAGAAAATTGGGAATCAACGGACATTTCGTCCTGAAAAACTATTACAACCGCTTCATCTATGATGATAAGATGCCGGAATATCTTTCTTCAAAGAATTGGTACTACAACCAAAGCGCTGTTTATGGTCAGAGCATTGATTTCTCAAACCCATGCCGCTCTTTTTTATCAGTTGACGGCTGGGATATAGGGAATAGCATATTTAACAAACAACATAATTAAACTTTTATGAAAAAGATTTTGATTTTCAGCCTGTTTACTGCTGCATTGGCCGTTGCCTGCAGCAAAGACAGCGGAACAACCCCGAGCACTTCCAAGCAGGATAATTTCCGTTTGTGTGCTGTAGCGGGTCAGATGACAAAGACTGAAATATGCGGATGTCAGGACATCCAATGGATTTCCGGAGATAAACTCAGTGTCTGGGAAGACGGAAATGCATTAAATTCCAATGTCCAGTTCTCATTGACCCCCGAATCAGCCGGAAAAACCACAGGAGATTTTACCGGCACTCTCACACCTGCCGGTCCGGATTTTACACTTTATTCCATTTACCCGTATAAGGACAGCTATGGTAATGATCCCACTGCAGTGACTCTCACGATTCCTGCAGTAATCAATCAGTGCAGCGATGTGAATGACCTTGTAGGCG
>JAKJCD010000115.1 GCA_022706625.1 Bacillota bacterium
CCCTGCGTTTATTGTAGACCCTGTGGTCGTAGATGAATTGGAACCCCTTGCTCGGATATCGGGTATGCCCGAAATTGAACGAACCAGCATTGTCCATTCACTTAATCAAAAGGCCGTTGCTAGAAAAGTCGCCAATGAAATGGGAAGCAGCTATGAAAAGCTGAATTTGATCATTGCGCATATGGGCGGCGGGATCACTGTCGGCGCTCATAAATGCGGCAGGATAATCGATGTGAACAACGGCCTCGAAGACGGTCCTTTTTCTCCTGAAAGAGCCGGCGGACTTCCTTGTGTCAGCCTTGCCAGGCTTTGTTACTCAGGAAAATATTCCTTTGAAGAAATCAAGAAGAAGCTGGTCGGCAAAGGGGGCTTGATGGGATATTTAGATACTAACGACGGAATGAAAATAAACGAAAGGATTAAAGAGGGGGACCTGCATGCACGGCTGATTTATGAAGCCATGGCTTATCAGGTAGCAAAAGAGATCGGATCGGCTGCCGCCGTGCTTTGTGGCGATGTGGATGCAATAGTGCTGACCGGCGGGCTTGCCTATGATACAATGATTACCGATTGGATAACAGACCGGGTAAAATTTATAAGTGAAGTAAAGCTGGTACCCGGCGAGGAAGAAATGGAGGCCCTTGCTCAAGGCGGACTTCGGGTGCTGCGGGGAGAAGAAAAAGAGAAAACCTATGTTTGATGTGCTTAAAGAGAAAAGGATCAATATTGTAACGGGACATTACGGAAGCGGCAAGACAGAATTTGCCGTGAATTATGCGTTGAAGCTGGCCGGCGCCGGAGCCGGGGTTTCCATAGTTGACCTGGATATCGTAAACCCCTATTTCCGTTCCAGAGAGCTTGAGCCTTTGCTTAGCAAATACGGCATCAAGGTCATATCGTCTTCCGTAGATTCACCGGCCCTTGAGGTCCCTGCCCTTTCCGCTGAAATATTTTCAGCATTCCGGAATGATGCTTCCCATGTTGTTTTCGATATGGGGGGAGACGATGCCGGCGCAAATGCGCTTGCAAGATATCACCGATACCTTGACAACAAGCCTTATGAAATGTTTTTCGTACTCAATGCCAACAGACATCTTACAAAAAGTGCGGAGGATGCGATAAAATATCTCAGATCGATCGAAGAAGCCTCGAAACAAAAGGTCTCTTCCATTGTCAATAATACTCATATGTGCGGACAGACCGCTGCAGACGACATATTGAAAGGCCAGAGGCTGTGTGAAGAGGTTTCCGCAAGGACAAATTTACCAATAAAGTATACAATTATCAATAAAAAACTGTTAAATAAGAAATTATGCAGTATAATCAATAACGAGGTGTTTCCCATCGATATTTACCTGAAGAAACCGTGGGAGATATAAAACCAGATTTTAGGAGGATAAAATGGCAGGCAAAGTTGTTTTTGATGAAAAAAGATGTAAAGGCTGCGAGCTTTGCACGATTGCATGCCCTATAAAGATCATAAAGTTGAATGAAGAAAAGCCCAACCAGAAAGGCTATTACACGGCCTACGTGGAGGAAATGGACAAGTGCACAGGCTGCGCATCATGCGCTAGGATCTGCCCCGATGTTGTGATAACAGTCTACCGGTATTAACGGATAAGGAGAGAAACTAAATGTCAAAGGAACTTTGGAAAGGAAATGAAGCTATCGCGGAAGCCGCTGTAAGGGCCGGCTGCAAATACTTTTTCGGTTATCCTATCACACCCCAAAACGAGATTTCAGAATATATGGCTTCCCGGCTGCCTGAGGTGGGGGGATGCTTTCTGCAAGCGGAGTCTGAAGTTGCTTCCATCAACATGGTCTACGGCGCCTCCGGAGCGGGAGCAAGAGTCATGACATCTTCATCCAGCCCCGGGATCAGCCTCATGCAGGAAGGGATCAGCTACATAGCGGCGGCGGAGCTGCCCTGCGTAGTGGTTAATATCGTGAGGGGCGGTCCGGGCTTAGGAGGGATACAACCGGCCCAATCAGATTATTTTCAAGCTTGCAAGGGCGGAGGACACGGCGACTACAAGCTTGTGGTGCTGGCTCCCAATTCGGTGCAGGAGGCCGTGGATCTGGTCCAGGAGGCCTTCGACATTGCCGACCTTTACAGGACCCCGGTTTTGGTTTTAGGGGACGGTATGATAGGGCAGATGATGGAGCCCGTTGAATTTTATCCCATACCTAAAAGAGAGCTCCCGGAAAAAAACTGGGCGGCTGACGGTACCAGGGGCAAAAGACCTCCCAACATCATAAATTCTCTTTATTTAAAAGCGGAAGAATGTGAAATAGAAAACCTCAGGAGATATGAGAAGTATGCTGCCATTCAAAAGTCAGAGGTGAAATGCGAGACCTACAACCTGGAAAACGCCGAGGTCGTCTGTGTCGCTTACGGGATGACCTCGCGGGTGGTCAGCAATGCCATCGACACCTTGGAGAAAGCCGGCATTAATGCCGGTCTCATTCGGCCGGTATCCTTGTGGCCCTTCCCTTCCGGCATAATAGCCGAGGTCGCTGCGCTTCCCGGAGTCAAAGCATTTTTAACCGTTGAAATGAGCATGGGCCAGATGGTTGAAGATGTAAGGCTTGCTGTATCCGGAAAAAAACCGGTCCATTTTTACGGCAGGACCGGAGGCATGGTTCCGGAAGTAAGTGCGGTAGTAAACGAAGTAAAGCGCATCACGGGGGAGGAGATTTAGCATCATGAAAACAGTTTTTGAAAAGACAAAAGGACTTACCGATAAAGAACTCCACTATTGCCCCGGCTGCACTCACGGGATAATCCACAGGCTGATAGCGGAAGCCCTTGAAGAGCTGGATGTATTGGACGTAGCGGCAGGCATCGCTCCGGTGGGCTGTGCCGTATTTGCATATGATTACTTTAATTGTGATATGTACGAAGCAGCCCACGGCAGAGCGCCGGCAGTTGCCACCGGCATCAAAAGGACCACCCCTGACCTTGTGACCTTCACATATCAAGGGGACGGGGACCTGGCATCCATCGGTGCGGCGGAGATAGTTCACGCCGCCGGAAGAGGTGAAAAAATAACGACCATCTTCGTCAATAATGCCATATACGGCATGACCGGCGGGCAAATGGCTCCCACCACTTTGATCGGGCAAAAGGCAACAACGGCCCCCCGCGGAAGGGATGAAGAACATACCGGCATGCCCCTTAGAATGTGCGAGATGCTGGCTACCATTCCAAAGGCGGTCTATGTGGAAAGGGTGGCAATGCACGACATAAAGCACATCATTCAGGCAAAGAAAGCGATCAAAAAAGCATTTCAATTGCAGATTGAGGGAAAGGGTTTTACTTTTGTTGAAGTTCTTTCGACCTGCCCGACAAACTGGGGGAAAACTCCCGTAGAGGCTTTAGAATGGCTGGAGCGGAACATGATCCCATACTTCCCTATAGGTAATTTCAGGACCGTCGAGGAGGGAAAATAATATGTTGCATAAAGTTATAATGGCCGGTTTCGGTGGTCAGGGCATAATGACGGCGGGGAAAATACTGGCAGAGGCTGCGTTGAGGGAAGGCAGAAACGTTTCCTGGCTGCCCTCCTACGGGCCGGAGATGCGGGGCGGCACCGCAAATTGCCACGTGATCATATCCGATGATCTTATAGGTAATCCGATAATATCCGAAGCCTCTGCTGTGATGGTCCTGAATCAGCCCTCCTTCGATAAATTTGGAAACAACGTAGTCTCCGGAGGCAAGCTTATCGTAAACAGTTCCCTAATCGCAGAAAAGAGCCCCAAAGATGATATAGGCACGGTCTATGTTCCCGCAAACGATATCGCCGCTGAATTCGGCAACAAAAAGGTAATAAACATGATAATGCTGGGAGCCTATCTTAAGGCCACCGGAGTGGTGGAGATTTCCACCATTATGAAAATAGTTTCTGAAATCCTGGGTCAAAAGAATCCGGAATTGCTTAAGCTTAATCAAGATGCCATTTTAAAAGGCGCCGAACTGGCTGACGAGGCATTGGGCGGAGAGGCCGGGCGCTGAGATCGAACGAGGAAATTGCGCACTGAAATCCAGCACTCAGATCCAGCACTGAAATCAATTAAATAGCCCTCGGATGATTATTTTCTTTAATCATCCGAGGGCTATTTATTTAGCTTTTCTGCAACGCTCCGCGGTCTTTCAGCCTCTCTGCTTCTCTCATATAGTTTTATAGTATTTAACACCACATGCTGCATATTTATATATATATTTGCATATTTATAAATTTAGTATTGCACATTCTTATTGCATTTGTTATTATGGTGAGAATAAAAACTATTAATTTAAAGGAGTACACGTAATGTTAATCAGAAAAGCAAGTTTAACGGATTCGGAGACTATTTATGATTTAGTAAATTATTATGCAAATAAAGGATTGATGCTCTCTCGTTCAAGGAGTTCAATCTATGAATATATTAGAAACTACTCCGTTATGGAAATAAACGGACAAGTGGTTGGAATCGGGGCATTATCTATTTTTTGGTCTGATCTTGCGGAAATAAGGACTCTCGCGGTTAAAAAGAGCTTTTTAAGACAAGGTATCGGGAAAAAACTGGTTGAGCATTTTATCGAAGAAGCTAAAGAATTAGGAATAAAAAAAATATTCACCCTTACATATCAGGAAGACTTTTTTGGAAAATGCGGCTTCCTTACCACAAACAAAGAAGAAATGCCTCATAAAATATGGAAGGATTGTCTGGATTGTCCCAAGTTTCCAAATTGCGATGAGGTGCTTATGATCAAGAAGATTTAACCGCAATGACTCCGGATTTATTAGGACTTTAAGGTTGTCTGCGATGCCGTTAAAACCATATCTCCCCTTTAGCCAAAATCGCCCCCGAACCTCCCACTCGTATCTTAATGTCCGACTCGTCGGGACCGACTGAGCTCATTACGATTGAAGGGCGGTTCATAGCCTCGCCTTGGAGGAACCTGCAGCCTGTTCCTGCATCAATAAGCGCATTTTTATAAAGATAATACGTCAAGCCCCCGTTTGCGGTTCCTGTTGCGGCTTCCTCATCGATCCCTACTGCCGGCCCAAAATTCCTGCAATAGGCTGTCACTTGCGAAAGATCGCAGGCTCCTTCGCAACAATTGCTTCCTATCAATCCCTCTCCAAGGGCAAAGGCGTGAACTCCTATGACATTATATTTTTTAGACAACTTCGTTAAAGCATGAAAATCTGGGTTTATACGTTGCAGAGCTTCTCTGTTTTCAACAGGGAGTATGATATCAGGCAAACCCGTGGATATTATTTCGGGATAAAGATCCCATTCCCCTTCCAATGACACGCGGCCCTCATTTTCGCTAAGCCCCATCACCTCGTAGATCTCCTTCAAGGCGGTTCTGTCACGGATAACTTCGATGGCTTCCGGCGATGCCATATCCATCATTACAAATCCTCTCTCGAGGCTGACGTTCAATGTCCCGACATTCGTCTCCGCTTTATAATCACCGCTTGCAAGGCCTTCATCCCGCAAGGCGCAAAAAGTGGCTACCGTGGCATGTCCGCATAAGTCCACCTCTTCTGCGGGAGTGAAATATCGGAGCCGGAAGATTCCTCCCTCCTTTTTCTGAATGAATGCAGTTTCTGAATACCTCAGTTCGGCTGCTACATTCCGCATAGACGAATCATCAGGATATTCTGCGCCGTCCGGCAAAAGCACCACCCCCGCTGGATTCCCTCCAAAAACCTGCTCCGTAAAGGCATCCACAATATAGAACCGCATAATACACCTCCCCTGACCCGTAAGCCTGCATTATATTACTGAGTGATTTGATTATAGCAAATATTAAAGCAAAGTCTACATTATAATAGCCGGTACAGATAAATTCTCCTACATCCTACGTCCTCTGCACCGGCTTCCTTGATGGCAAGGGATGGCAAGGGGATGGCAAGGGGACGCTTTGTTTGCCACCCCTTGCCTCCTTCTTTGGCCCGTTGGCAAGGGGACGCTTGGTGGCAAGGGTGGTGGCAAGGGGACGCTTTGTTTGCCAGCCTGGCAAGGGATGGCAAGGTGGCAAGGGGACGCTTTGTTTGCCACCCTTGCCTCTTTCTTTGCCGGGGTTTTGGTTTACATTGCCGGCGGCCGAAGGCC
>JAKJCD010000116.1 GCA_022706625.1 Bacillota bacterium
CATTGCGCTACGCTGTTTTACCGGAAACATTATTAATGAAGGACTTTTTCGGGCATCGGCTTTGCTCATTATTGCGCCGGCGATCCATCCGAAGGATATCCCTCCGTGTCGATGTCTGCTTCGGGAACGGAGATTTCCTTTGGAGACGATTCCGTGTTCAGCATGTTCAGGTATTTTTCCAGTTCCTTCAAGTGTGCGCCGTATGCGGCCCAATCGCCCCGTCCTTGTGCTGAAACCGCATTGTTGTATGCGTCGACGGCCTTGCGGATCAGAGCGTCGGTGTTCAATATACCTTCATCCGGGGTTTCCGTTGGGGCGCCGGGACCGGGCTGGTCTGCTTCGTTCCCGTTCAGCGGCGATCCGGAGCCGGCTCCGAACATAGAATCAAGGGCCTGAGCGAGAGTAGGTTCATAAGCGATCTTGTCGTTGTAATAGACAATGACCCGCTTGACCTCAGGCAGACTGCTGTTAGTGGCCTCAAGATAGATCGGCTCTACATAGACCAGCGAGTCTTCAATGGGGATGACGAACATGACTCCCCTGTTATAGCTTGAACCCGACGAGTTCCACAGCGAAAATTCCTTGGAGATATCAGTTTCCTGATCGATGAAGCCCTCCACCTGCATAGGTCCGTAAATGATCTTTGACTTGGGAAGCTGGAACAGCACCAGTTCCCCATAGTTTTCCCCGTCGTTTCGGGCTACCAGAAGACCTGTCATATTCTTTTTCCCGTATGGCGTATAGGGTATCGAGTTAATAAACTCTTCATCTTTTTCTCCAGGCAGCTTCATGATGTAGTAGTTGGGAGGCATGATCTGGGGTTCTGTTCCGTAAATATTCTGTGAGATCTCCCATCTGTCTTCAGACTGATAAAAAACCTTGACATCGTTCATATGATACTTCGTATAGATGCCCGCCTGGATGCTGAACAGCATGTTGGGGTAGCGGATATGCTTCTGCAGCGATTCCGGCATCTGGCTGAAGTCCTTAAACAGTTTTGGATAGATGTTCCTTAGGGTATTGGCGATAGGGTCTTTATCATCCACTAAATAGAAATTTGTATCCCCGTTATATGCATCTATAACTACCTTGATCGAATTCCTTATATAGTTGACTCTGCTTTCAGGGCTGAAGGGTTCGGAATATGGATAATAGCTGCTGTAGGTATAAGCATCCAGCATCCAGTACAGCTTCCCGTCCGCTGTAACGATATAAGGATCCGCATCATAGCTTAAGAAAGGAGCAATTTTCTGAACTCTGGTTTTTATATTCCTGTTAATAAGGATCCGGGAATCACTGTCAATGTTGTTTGATACAAGTATCTTCAGACTCTGCTCGCGGATGGCAAACATAAGGCGGTTTAGGGGGTTCAAATGGATGCCCGCATCACCTTCGTAAGTGCTGTAAACGTTGGTGTCTCCGCTGGGATAGTCAAACTCCAGCTCATCTGTATTTGTGATCACATAGTTGTTTGTCAGCTCGCCGAAGTAAATCTCCGGACGGTCGATGGTGATCTCATCTACATCCGAAATAGGGGGGATGCTTTTGATAAGCATATCCGGCTGCCCGCTTTCAGTGACCTTGTCCACTCTGGAGAGTGTAATGCCGTATCCGTGAGTGTACTTCAAGTGTTTCGAAAGCCAGGGCTGGTTTATCATCAGAGTATTGGTTTCGTCGATTTCCCTGGCGGAAAGGAAGGTCTGAGTGTATTCTCCATTCACCATGTACCGGTCCACGTCCACATCATGGAACTGGTAATAGGTACGAATGCTCTGAGCCTGATTGTAAAATTTCTCAGCGGGCTCGAAATCATTTATTCTGATATTGGAGATCGTACCCATGTTGTTCAGGATATCCTCTTTGGTAAGAGTATTGGATGCCGCAAACTCCTTGATGGAAATATTGTGAAGGTTATAGGCATACTGCGTATATGTGATGTTGTTCTGCAAATAAGGGGATTCTTTAGTGATTTCGTCAGGAGAAACAATAAGGTTTTGAACCAGCATGGACGCCCCGGTCCCCACAGCGGAAAGGATTATCATGATAAGCGGTACCGCCAGCATCATTTTGATTTTTTTCTTCTGGAATCCTATAATAAATGTTACAGCCCCCACGACAGATAGTACCATCAACGCTCTGTACACCCAGAGTGTTACATTGATATCTGTAAACCCTGCCCCGTATAATACTCCCGTGCTGGAATACAAAAGCTGATACTGCTTGAGCCAGAAACTTACACCCACCATCAGGAAGAAAATAACACTCATCACCTTTATTTGTTTTGAGGCGATAACCATAAGCTGCTTAAGATTATCCTTGTCCAGCTGAGTTGAACTCCGGCGCTTCGGCGGAGGCGTGAACCCTTTAAAAATACCCCCGATAGCATCGTTGATATTCTGGCCGAAGGAGCCGAAACCCTGAGTGAAGTTGCCGGTGTAACGCTGTTCTCCGCTCTCGCTGTATTCAAACTCGCCGGGTTCCTGTTTCTCAAATATCTTTGGCCGTCTCATGGACAGAAGCACAAGGTAAAACACCAGTGTGAGGATGGCGAAGGCAAGGATCACCCCTATGAGGATCTGGTTGACGTGGGTGATCAATTCGAGCTTGAATATATAAAAAGATATGTCCAAATTGAATATTGGATCACTTATATCGAATCCGGTGCCGTTGGCGAATTTTAAAATCTCAAACCATAGTTTTATTACGGAGGTCAGTGTGATCAGAACCGCAAAAAGACCGCTTATTACCAAAGCAATGGTATTTAGCGTCTTTTCTTTCATTGCCGGGTCGTCTGCGATTTCTACCCTCTTGTAGTATCCTCTTTTGAGTCCCATTAAATAGATATAGGACAAAACGGTCAAAATGAGGAAGGAGGGTATCCCCAGTTTCAGCTGCGTAAACAATTGTTTAAAAAACACACTGGTATATCCCAGCTCTCTGAACCAGAGGTAATCGGTGATGAAGCCGATCAATGCCCCAAAGAGTCCCAGTATCGCAATCAGGAGAAAGATCGCTACGGTAAGTCCAATACGTTTCTTGTTCAAAAAATCACCCCTTCTGAATTTGGCCGCCTTCTGCCGGCGGGTTTAAAAGTAGCAGCAGCTTCATCATAAGCTATCTTCAGCTTTATTATTAACACGTTCAGGTAACCGATCCTGTTTGTATGTTTAATACTTATAATAGTTAACAATTTTCATCTCTTCATCAACGGGCTCCAAACGGTATATCCAGTTATATTTTTTAACCGTCGATGTGTTTCCCTGTACCTCTTTGATTTCTTCGTATGTCCAAACATAGAAGGCATCTTTTCCCTGGCGAATCTCACCGATCTCCAGCGTCAGGAAGGATTGCTTCACCTTGCCGACTTTAGAAAAGGACGAAACGTTTTTATATGCCTTGCTCCCTTTTTTTGTTATATCGAGAACTGCCTTGCTTCCTTCATTAATATAGTCTATCCACATTGAGTCAAAACTTATAAGTGCCGCTGCGATCTCCCGGTCGTAGTATACATGTTCGCCGCCTTTGTCAGTAAACCAATAATTGTTTTCAATGGGTTTTGAATTATTGATGTCCGAAATCGCATACTCCTTATTCGGTTTCCAGCAAAGATCGTCATTACCTTTTACTGTTACGATATTCTTGTTATTATCAGACACAGCTGTAATTAAAGCACCTTTATCGGCCATGGGCACTGTATCAGGTCCGTCTCCGGAAGGTTGGCCTGTATCCTCCCCGGTTCCCGGTGTGGGATCAGGTTCTTCAGCTTCTGCAGGGTCTTCAGTATCTTCAGGTACTGCCTCGCCGGGGCCTGCTTCCTTGTCCCCGCCTATGATCCCCAGGAACCCCTGCACCTTTTCTCTCCACTCTACCAGGGTCCCGCTGACGGCGCCGTTGATTTCAGCAGCCTTAACGGCGGCTTTGCTTTCCGGTAAAAAGTACTGGAGGCCTAAAATGGCCGCTTCTGCTGCCAATATTGCTATGATGATTATGAGGATCGCTCTGCCTACACATCCTCCGCCTTTTCTTTCCTCTTCTGCTTCTTCTTCACCGATCTCAAACCAGAGGGGGTCTTCCTTTTCCGTATCTTCTTTTAGATGATCATCTATCACCGGTTCTTGATTTGGTGTTTCTTCATTTGTCGGAGTTTCATTTGCCGGTTCTTGATTTGGTGTTTTTTCGTTTGTCGTGGTTTCTTTTGAACTGTCCTCCGTGCCTCTCATCAAGCGAAGCTCATGGTCTCTTAGTTTTTTCCCTGATCCATAGCCGCTTCCATACCCGGATTCTGTTTCATCATCCTCCCATAGATCGTCTACGGATCCTTGGAAGCCGGTACCGTTTAGCTCAGAAGGTTCGGTTGCGGGCTCCGTATTGGTCTCTATCCCGTATCCGAAAATTAACTCCTGCTGCGGCAAAGCTTCAGCTCCCGGTTTAAATATATCGTCAGGATCCGGCTGAGATGTTTCTTCATGCTCCTGCTGGCCTTCAGGCGCCTTTAAGGGTTTTTCTTCAACCCATATTACTTCGGGTTCATCCTCTTCGTTTTCCTCGGCTTCGGGAAAAACCTCTACAGCGGCAATCCTAACAGAATTCTCCGGTTGGGAGTTCAACTCTTCACCGATTTCCTTTTCATCAATCTCACGATCCGGTATGTATTCTGCCTCTGTCCTTGTTGAATCCATGTTCTCATATATTTTATCGGCCCGGTCTTGCTGCGCCATTTTTTCTATGTAAGGGTAATTTGAAAAGGGCTGGGAAAACTCCTTCATCCTCTCATATTCACGGTCAAGCAGTTTTTGAAAGTCCTCACTGGCTTTATCAAATTTAAAGTATCTGTTCAGTTCCTCCATGGGGTCTATCGGATCTTCCGACCCTTCGATCCGCCCGGCTTCCTCCAGTTTTTCGTCTTTCATTATGCTCTCTTTTGAATCGTCTGTTTCTTCGATACTCCAGTCAAAGTTTACCGCCTCTGTTCTTTGTGGCTTAGGAAAGCCTTCAAGATTCCAATTGAATTTGGAATCTTCCTTTTCTGTTTCTTCTGTCTCTTTTGCCTCAGTTGTCTCCGGCGCTTCTTTTATCGCTATCGCCTCTTCTGCTCTTGTTACCTCTTCGGTTTCGTTTGATACCGTTTTTGTTTGCACCTCAAAAATGCTGCTTCCCACAGGCATTACACATATCCCGGCTCCCGAGATTTCAGCCCCGCATATTTTACAGGACTTATCCCCTTCCCTCAGCGGGCTTCCGCATTTTTGACAGAACATAGTACCTCCTATGGGCCCCATCCTTTGAAAGAAGCCTGAACAACGGCATCATTTATGTCACACTATATTATAATACACCCCCCAGTATATAGCAATTGTTGTTTGCCCCGAGGCGGTCCTATTTGCCTCATACTTACCTACGGCCCGCTTTATATTTGCCATATGCTCTTTTTAAAGAAATTCGCCCGGCATATCTTTATTTCCCCGTCAATTAAAATAATGGACGGGGATAGCCCCGTCCGTATCGTAATGGAGAGATTTGGCTGAGGAAGGTGCTGCGCCCTTGGATAAGCGCAGCTGCTTCCCTTTTTTCTTTTTTTCGGACCAACTGTTGCAGAGTTAGAAATCTATTTTTCTATCTGTGCACTGATCGGCTCTGGTGTTTTGCCTGGTCTGATCACCCTGACCTTTTTGTTCGGAGCGCTCCTGCTTCTGATTTGCTTTTGCATGCTCGTTACGGGTTTTGTTTCTTTGTTCGTTTGCTAGATCGGACCAGTCGTTACGATTGTTGTTGTTTGGCATTTTCAATCCCTCCTCAAGCATTATTTTGCGCTAAAGGCTTTTTATTATTAGCGGAAAAATGAGGAATCGCAAATTTTTTAAAGCTAATCTTTAGTTAAACCCTCCTCAAAGGCCCGGACTAAACTAAAAAGATGCAAAATAATAATTTTGGTTTATATTTGGCACCTTTCATGACTAAAAAAGGTGGAAATATTCTTTTTAGTTATGAAATCTAAACTAAAACCGGACAAAGCCACAATTGTAGTTTAGATTCCTATCATTTTATAACTATTTCTGAAAAAATCAAAATTCTTAGTT
>JAKJCD010000117.1:0-2216 GCA_022706625.1 Bacillota bacterium
TGAAGAACTGTTCCGAAATGAATATTCACTTAATTTATCAAATAAAACAAGGCCCTATAAAGGGATATTGCCGCTGTTTCAGGAACTGAAAAATCGTGGCATAAGGATAGGAGTAGTCTCCAATAAGAGGGATGAAGCAACAAAGGAAGTTTGCCTGAGGTATTTTGGCGGATTAGTGGATGCAGCTATAGGCGACAATAAGCAAAGGGAGAGAAAACCATCACCGGACAACCTGTATGAGGCAATCAGGCAGTTGGATACAGAAACGCACAGGGCTGTCTTTGTGGGGGATTCCGATATAGATGTGAAGACAGCAGGAAATGCCGATGTGCGGTTTATAGGTGTGAGCTGGGGTTACAGATCAAGGGAGGTCCTGATCGGTGAAGGGGCAGACTATATTATTGATGAACCTTGTGAGTTGTTGACCTTATCGGCATTTGCACCAGCTCAAATCTGACATATCAAAAATGTATTGAGGCCTGCGGGCCCCGGAGGACAAAAAAGAGTAAAACAATGTTTGTTTATTTGGATAACAGTGCGACTACGAAACAGTATGATCAGGTAACGGAGCGGATGATCAGAATGGCGAGAGAGGATTTCGGCAATCCGTCCTCTCTTCATCGTATGGGGATGGCAGCGGAGCGTGCAGTGAAAGAGGCCAGGGATGATGTCGCCCGCTCTTTGGGCGCAGAAGCCGATGAAATATATTTTACCGGCAGCGGAACTGAAGCGGATAATGCCGCTATTTTCAGCGCTTACCGCGCAAGAAAGCGGAGAGGCAATAAAATAATCACATCCAAAGCAGAGCATCCTGCAGTGCTTGAGGCATGCAAAAGACTTTCCGAAGCCGGCGCTCAGGTGGTTTATGTAAATATAGACAAAAAAGGCCTCATCGATATGGAAGAGCTAAAAAGCAGCATGGATGGATCGGTCATCCTGGTTACGATAATGGCCGTCAACAACGAATTGGGGACAGTAGCCCCTTTGGAACAGATCGGGGATCTTGTGAAGTCCAAAGAAGACGCCCTCCTTCATACCGATGCCATCCAGGCCTACGGCAGGATCCCCATAAGCATAGATAAATGGAAGGCGGATCTGATAGCGGTAAGCTCTCATAAAATCCACGGACCGAAAGGGATTGGAGCACTTTATATAAGAAAAGGACTAACGCTTCCCCCGTATATATTCGGAGGAGGCCAGGAAAAGGGTCTGCGCTCGGGGACCGAGAATACACCGGGAATAGCCGGCTTTGGGACGGCCGCGAGAACAATGCACGAAAACCTGAGGGAAAGGATGCTTATTATGGGTAAGGTCAGGGATTATCTTCTCTCAGGAATCAAAGCTGAGATCCCCGATATTGTCATTAATAGCCCTGAAGCGGTCTTCGGAGAAGAAAAAACAAACCAAAAGGCACAGAAAACTAACCTTCCCGTGTCAAGCCCCGGCATATTGAATGTAAGCTTTCCCGGCTGCCGCGGCGAGGTGCTGCTTCATTGCCTGGAGCAACGGGATATTTATGTGTCCACCGGAGCAGCATGTTCGTCAAAGAAAAAAGGAAACAGGGTTTTGGCGGCCGCCGGACTTGCCGAATCTCTGATCGAAAGTGCTGTCCGGTTTAGTTTCAGCGAGTTTAATACTGTAGAGCAAATGGATTACGTTTTGACAGAACTTAAAAATGCGGTGCTGTCCATGCGAAAATTGTCGGGAGTAAGAAGTGGAGAATCAAAACATTTACATCGTCAGATGCGGTGAGGTCGCCCTTAAAGGGATGAACAAACCTTTTTTCGAAAAGCTATTGACAGATCGTATCCGTAAGGCTCTGAAGCATTTAAACGGAGTAACCATCCGCCGGGAAGATGGCCTTATCGTGGTCCGTACCTCTCCGGATATCGACAAGGAGGCGGTTATCAGTGCGGTATCAAAAGTATTCGGGGTGGACTCCATAAGCCCTGCTATAGAAACCGAAACCGATATGCCGGCAATTGAGCAGGCTGCCATTTATTACATGAATCGGGTGACTGCAGAGAATGATATCAGAACATTCAAAGTAGAAGCTAAAAGGTCTGATAAAAATTTTCCTGTGAAGTCACCTGATATTGCAAGTCGTTTAGGCGCTCATATACTGACTCACTTCAACACTTTGAAAGTAGATGTGCATGAGCCGGAATTCAGGCTTTTTATTCATGTTCGAAGAGATAGGAGTTTTGTTTTTGAAC
>JAKJCD010000117.1:2272-6073 GCA_022706625.1 Bacillota bacterium
TCATATCCTTACACAAGTGAAAGGGCATGGGAGAAAGTCAAGGATTTGGCCGGGATATTGTCAGGTTACTGCGGAAAGATAAAAATCCACAGTGTCAATCTGCTCCCTGTTCAGGAACAGATAGTGCAAAACTGCCCTGAGGAAGAGATGACGATTCTGATAAGGCGTTTTATGATGAAGATTGCTGAACGCATCGCTTGCGAAACCGGCGCATCAATGCTAATAACAGGGGAAAATCTGGGTCAGGTAGCAAGCCAGACAGCAGAAGCTCTCGTGGTTACGGATGCGGCCGTATCCATGCCGGTGATGCGCCCGCTGATAGGAATGGATAAATCGGAAATAATCAAGCTGGCAAAAAAAATCGGTACTTATGATGTTTCCATACTTCCGTATGAGGATTGCTGTACCGTGTTCTTGCCGAAGCATCCGAAAACAAAGCCTAAGCTTTCCGATATCCTGGAATCTGAGGGCAGGCTGGATGTGGAAGCGCTCATTGACAAGGCCCTGGAGAGCAAAGAGACAATAATGATCTGTCCTGAACGGAATCGGCAAAAATAGACAGATTTCAGCATAACCTCCTAAAGACAAGCTTTCCTGCACATTATATAATTATAGGAAGCACAAGGAGGTTTTTCTTATGGAAATAGCGTTTGAAATGACCGATGATATTCTTATTTCGGTGCTATCCGGCGAATTGGACCACCATAGTCTAAAAGAGATACGGGACAGTATAGACCTTACTTATGATACTTTTCAGGCAAAGCATATTATACTTTGCTTCGAAGGCGTAACCTTCATGGACAGTTCCGGGGTAGGGCTCATAATGGGACGATATAATAAGGTGCGTGAAGCAGGAGGCAAAATAGCGGTTGCAGGCTGCAATGAATATATGATCAGGATACTGGATATGGCCGGTATATATACCATTGCACAATGCTTTGCAACAAAAGAAGAAGCAGTGGCATGTATGAGAAAAGAAGGAGAGTAAGAGATATGGAGCACATAAACAGAATAAAACTGGAAATACCGTGCCGATCCGAAAACGAAGCTATTGCCAGAAATATCGCAGCCATATTCTCTGCATCTCAAGACCCGACCATCGAAGAGCTGACCGAGATCAAAACAGCGGTATCAGAGGCGGTAAGCAATGCTGTCCTTTATGCATACGACGATGATGAAGAAGGTTCTATATATCTTGAGATGGAAGCGACAGGATCAGGCCGGATAACCATTGTCGTGGAAGACAGAGGAAGGGGGATCGAAAATGTGCAAAAGGCCATGGAACCCCTTTACACCACAGGGGACAGCAGGGAGAGATCGGGAATGGGCTTTACCGTAATGGAAAGCTTTATGGATAAGGTTCAGGTGGAATCATCTCCCGGAAAAGGGACAAGGGTGACTCTGATAAAGTCGCTGGATCGTACGAATGGCTTCTGATTACCGGCCTCTTAAGAAAGAAGATACATATAGACTGATCAAAGAAGCTCAATCGGGGGACGAAGCAGCCAGAGAGCAGCTGATTGAGCAGAATACCGGTCTCGTAAAAAATATAGCTTTAAAATATATCAATATCGGATATGAGTTTGAAGATCTGCTGCAAATAGGTTTTATAGGACTTTTAAAAGCAATAGACCGATTTGACTCCAAATACGATGTAATGTTCTCAACCTATGCGGTGCCTATGATCTTGGGAGAAATCAAAAGATATTTGCGGGATGACGGCAGGGTAAAGGTCAGCAGGCAAATCAAGCAGGATGTGCGCAATATGAAACGGATCTGCGATGATTTTTTTCATGCTAACGGGAGATCTCCGAGAGTGAGCGAACTGGCTGAAAAAATGGGAATCAATGAGGATGAGCTTCTTCTTTTAATGGAAGCAAGCGATGCGATGAACATACCCGAGAGCCTGAACGATCCGGACCGGCCGGAAACGAGCGTTGACGACATCTATAGAGAATCCGAAGAGAAAAGGATAGATATAATTTTTCTTAAGAGCGCTATAGGCAGGCTGGCAGAGCGAGAGCGTCAAATAATCGTGCTGCGCTATTTTAAAGACATGACGCAGCAGCAAATCGCCGACAGACTTGGGATATCCCAGGTCCAGGTTTCGAGGATCGAAAAAAAGGTGCTTTTGAATCTCAGAGAGGAAATGGAATAAGGATATATACAAAACCCGGGGCAGCAAGCATGTCTGCCCCGGGCATCATTTTGTACCTTGTACCCTTTGGTTCCGATAAATGAAACTAGACTTCCATTCCGTTCCAATCATCGGAATCTCTGTTCCACTCCGGAAAATCAAGGATCTCGGGTGCGGGATAGTCTATACCAAGGATGCCCACAACATTACCCTCACTGTCGTAAACCGGAGCAAAGGCTGACCAGACAGGATCGTCGACATCATTGTCCCAAGCCGACATGGCAGCGCAGGGTTCTCCACCCTGTGCCACATTGAACTGGCCTTCGACCTCATATTGGTACATCCAGTCGTCGGGGTCTTCGGAGCCGTCGACGGTAATCTCAAAGTATTCGTCATTAGGATCCATGTCCGTTAAAATATAAACATAGTAGGCTCCGGATTCGATCCGAAACTGATCGAGGGTCGCTTTCAAATCATCATAGCCGTCGAAATCTCTTCCTTCACCGGAAGCAAGGCAGGCAGCATACAAATCTGCCCATTCACCATCCAACTGCAGTGCATAATTCGCCGCTAAACCCGTGACATTGTCCATAATAGCCTGTACTTCTTCCGGGATGTCTCCGGGTCCTTCTGGAAGGTCTTCATCTGCGCCGCCGCCGCAGCCAGCAAAAGCAAAGAGCACCATTGCCGCTACCAGCAGCAAAAACCATGTAGAATGTCTTTTCATACGCATCCTCCTTCGATATACATTAAGCAAAAAACCGATATACCTGAATTTCCCACTCAAGTCTGGTAACAGCATAGCATTTATATTGGCTTATTTCAAGGGATTTTGCCCTTATGCTCACCTGCTACCCTTTCCCTTGCCACTTAGGCTAAAATCTTAAAGCAACGGAATTACGAGAAAAGTCTGTATTCCATTGTCTTTCGGGTCAAGTCATTTTTGAGGTGGCAAGGGATGGAAAGGGGACTCTTGCACCTTTACTTTTTCATTCAACGGGCCACCCCGGGAGATAATTAACAGAGTACTATTCGGATAATTCAGATTAAATGAACATATTGCTTTCCCATTAAAAATGAAAAGCAACAGTTGATTTTTATCGATAGATAATGTTTAATATAATTAAGATTGTTAATAATATAACAACAAAGGCGAGTTGTTTTCGCCCATTAACACACCAGGCTGATTTATGTGCGGGAGGCAATGATAAAAATGAATTTTCAATTAACAAAAGAACAGGAATTTGTAAGAAAAATGGTCAGAAAGTTTGCGGAGACAGAGGTCGAACCTATTGCTGCAGACATTGATAAGGAACACAGATTCCCGACAGAAACCGTAGAGAAGATGGCACGCTACGGCCTTTTAGGAGTACCTCTGCCAAAGGAATACGGCGGAGCCGGCGGCGATAATATATCCTATGCTATAACGGTGGAGGAGCTTTCCAGAGTCTGCGGATCCACGGGAGTAATATGTTCTGCCCATACATCCCTTTGCGGATGGCCTCTCATGGCTTACGGCACCGAGGAACAGAAGCGGAAGTACCTCGTGCCTGTTGCAAAAGGCGAGAAGCTGGGAGCTTTCGGACTGACTGAACCCAATGCGGGAACTGATGCAGGCGGACAGCAGACAAGGGCGGTAGACAAAGGAGACCACTGGGAGTTAA
>JAKJCD010000118.1 GCA_022706625.1 Bacillota bacterium
TATCCCAATGGAATTGCCATCGGCTCTGACGGTGTTATTTATATCGCAGATTCCGGCAACAACTGTGTTCGTCGTATTGAAATCAATGGTGTGATTACCACGGTGGCAGGCAACGGAAACAGCCTCGGAGGGTTTTCCGGCGACGGCGGCCCGGCTGTTAAAGCTGACCTTAATAGTCCGCAGACCATTATGGTAACCTCCGATGGTACCATATTTATTACAGATTATCGTAACCACCGCATCCGCAAAGTGACGTCGGATGGGATTATTCGCACTGTGGCAGGCACAGAGACACCGGATAAAAACGGAGATGGGAGTTCGGACGGCGGATACGACGGTGATGGGGATTTTGCATCGGAAGCACAGCTTTGCTATCCTTCCGGTATTGCACTCAGTCCCGATGGCAGCCTATATATTGCCGATACTCATAATCATAGGATCCGCCGGGTCGGACAGCCCTCCATGGGCAATTTGGCAAACGAGTATCTTATTGCAGACCAAGGAGGCGGCCAGCTGTTTGCCTTTGATAGCAATGGTCGCCACTTCCGCACCATTAATGCATTGACCGGAAGTGATATTTATACGTTCAGTTATAATGATAATGGTCAGCTGGCTGCAGTAACCGATGCTTTTGACAATGTGACCGCTATCGTGAGGGATGCAGAGGGGAATCCCACAGAGATTGTTGCTTCCGGAGGGCAAAAGACCTATCTGAAGGTGAATGCAAACGGCTACTTGTCAAGCATTAGCTGCCCCTATGAGATACCCATCAACTTATCCTACGGGAATGGAAATCTACTTACAATGTTCAGTGACCACAAGGGTAATGTCTATCGTTTCAGCTATGATGAAATGGGGCTTTTGATAAAGGATGAAAACCCTGCAGGCGGCTTTACCGAGCTTTCCCGCACCAAACCGGATAAGGGCTACCAAGTAAACGTCAAGACTGCCGAGGGCAGGAAATCCATATATAAAGTAGAGAATATCCCCGGAGTGGGAACCCGTATGATCAACACCGATTCGGCCGGCGGCAAAACCATTATGGAGGTTTACAAGAATGGCACTCGCAATGTCACCTATCCGGATGGTACTGTGGCTGTCATGTTATCAAAGCCCGATCCGCGACCGGGAATAGAGATGAGGGCACCCTTTACCGGAGAGTTTCTCATCACCACACCGAAAGGGCTGGTCTCAACAATTACTAAGGAGCGTTCTTTAGAATTTGCAGACGGAGATGCCAATAACTTATTTAATATCACTAAAATAACCGACAAGGTCATCAACAATGGAAATACCTACACCACTACTTATGAATTGGATAAAGTCGGCAAGAAGGTAATCGTAACAGATCTCACACCTTTAGGAAGGCAAAAGGTCAGCACTCTGGACTGGTATGGACGTATCGAGAAAGTATCCATCGACGGGCTGGAACCCACCGTCTACAGCTACGATGAGAAAGGGCGGCTGATAAAGATCCAAAAGGGTGAACAGAGTCTTGGCTGCATCTATGATAACATGAACCGGCTCATTAGCTTGACGGATGCAGAAGGAGCTGAATTCCGGTACGAGTACAACGATGCTGATCTATTGAAAAGCATTACCATGCCCGGGGGACAGACCTATGCCTTTGGCAATGACTACAACGGCAATGTCACGGGGATTACCATACCCGGAGGCGAAAAGCACCAGCTGAGTTATACGGCAATCGATCAGCCGGAAAGCTATACTCCGCCTGGGAATGCACCTTATCAGAAAAGCTACGACAAGGATCGGGCCTTGACTCAGATGCTTCTTCCTGATGGCAGGGAGGTATCATTTATTTATGACAGTGAAGGACGAATTATAGGAATCAATTGCGAGGGTGTAACATCAGTCTTTGCCTATACTGATTCCACCGACCGGGTCACCACCATCAGCCGGAATTCCGGAAGCCCGGATGGGAACGGTTATTTCTTTGGCTACGATGGTGCGCTTATCACACAAGTAATAGGCGGCGACAGTGTGGCCACTGATAGCTATAGCTACCGCTATAACAATGATTTCAGCTTGGCGGGATTCACCCTGAATGATGCTTCGGAAGTTGCTTTTACTTATGACGACGACGGATTGCTGACCCGATACGGAGACTTTGACATTGAGCATGGAGGTCAATTCGGGGCGCCAAGCCAAATCAGCGATGGAACGATGACCACCGATTATACTTATGACGCCTATGGAAGGATGGCAAGCCTCAAAAATAGTGTTGGAGGCAAGAGCGTATATTCTCTGGATATTATCTTTGATAAATCAGGAATTATCCGAACAAAGACAGAGAGGATTGGCCACTCGGCGGATAAGGTTTACAGCTACACCTATGATGAGAACAAGCAGTTAACAGGTGCCGCTGTCGATGGAACACCGAAGGAGGCTTATACCTACGATGCTAATGGCAACCGTCTGACTGACGAAGCCCTTTACGACGAACAGGGTCGCTTAATCCGGCTAAATGGAGTTGACTACCGATTTAATGCCGACGGCTTTCTAACTCAGCGGGGCTTGGATACCTTCGACTACACCGCTCAGGGAGAGCTGAGACAGGCCGTAGCAGGAGGCCGGGAGATCTCCTATACTTATGACGGTATGGGCCGGCGGATCGGGCGTTCAGTGAACACCGGAACAGAAGAGGCTCCCATAATTGAGGAAGAACAATATCTCTACGGGGATCTGGGCAATCCTTTCCGGATAACAGCCATGAGGGATTCATCAGGTGTGCTTTCTCAGTATTATTATGACCAGAGCAATTGCCTCTTTGCAATACAAAAGGGAGATAAAAAGTACTATGTAGCCACAGATCAGCAGGGGACTCCAAAGATAGTATGCGATTCGGATGGAACCCTCGTAAAGATTATGGAATATGACAGCTACGGGGAATTAATATCCGACAGCAATCCATCCTTCCGTCTTCCCATCGGCTATGCCGGAGGAATCAGCGACACGGACACCAAGCTGGTCCATTTCGGAATGCGGGACTATGATCCGGATGCAGGACGCTGGACAGCTCGGGATCCAATCCTCTTTGATGGATATCAGGGCAATCTCTATGTTTACGTAGGCAATAATCCCGTCAACCTTAGGGATCCTTCGGGCCTGTTCTGCATCGGCGGCTCCGCTTATGCCATCTTTGGCGGCGGCGGTCAGTTCTGTATTAACGGTGAAGGGATATCAGTTTGTGCTGAGGTGGGATTTGGCGCAGGAACATCGGTAGAAATCAATCCTTTCCAGGGGTTGGCTGAAACCGGCAGCGAATTCGGACTGCAGTTGGGAGTAGGCCCTGCCAGCGGCGAATTGACCCTGGATGATTGCGGCAACTTAATGTTCTCAGCAGGTCTTGGCATCGGACCCTTTTCAAAATCCGTCTCCTACGATTTTCTGGGAGGCAAATGGGGTTTTAATGATATATCCGTAGGCATAGACCCTGCAGACTTTTTTGAAACGGACGACAAATCCTCAAAAACCAAGATAGACGTCAGCGGCAAGATATATGGGAAGAAGTGCCTTAAAATACATTAGGTTACGACAGCTTAATAACCCAGGTCCTCGTTGATCAGGTAAATGGTTATCGGCGAATCTCCCGGCTGCCGGTCGATAATGAGAGTAGCTTTACATATGCGATCGGGGACGTCGCAGTTCATGCACCTCCCAAGGCTTGCGCAAGGAGTCTTCCTGCCCAGCCTTTTTGCATTGGAAGGCGAAGCGATATTTTTGATGCGGATCAAAGCCTCGTCCAGGCTTCGGGTGATTTTATTGACGCCGGCGACTATGATGACCTTTTCATGTCCGAAAAGCAATCCGGAGAGGCGGTTGCCGGTCCCGTCGATATTTACAAGGCTGCCGCTTTCAGTTATCGCATTAGTGCTGGAAAAGTAGATGTCTGCTGCAGCGGACAGCTTTAGAATATCCCTTTTGTTTTCCCCTTCATCGGCTTTCCAATGCCAAAGAGCCCGAACCCCTTTTTCTTTCAGCGCTTCATAAATCCCCATATTTTCGACGGTCATGGATCCGCCGAAACCTACTGTCTTATCCGGTGCGATATCTTCCAGGATCACTTTTTTTGCCGATTCGCTATCCGGAAAGAATTTGACGGTAAACCCGTTTTGACTCAGGTTCTCGATTGTTCTCGCAATGATTTCCTTTTTCATTTTATCCTCCATATCTGTTCAATATGTGTTATTATGTGATACCTCACCAAAGTTAACTGCTCATAGCCCCATTATGATCGATGCCAGTGAAAAATAAGTCACCACAGAAAACATATCGGTCATGGATGCGATCATGGGGTTTGCCATCAGGGCGGGGTCGATGCCAAGCCTTTTTGCCGCCATGGGCAGCATGCCGCCGACAGCTTTAGCCACAGTTATAATGATCAGCATCGAGCAGCAGATCGTTAGGGCCACAATGACGTTTTGGCCGTCCAGCAGTATAATTTTAGTAAAGTTGAGCAGGCTGAGAGCCAAACCGATAAAAAAGCCGACGCGCAGTTCTTTCCATAGGATTTTCCATACATTTTTAGGTTGGATGTCGCCTACGGCTATTCCGCGAATGATCAAGGTTGCTGACTGGCCTCCGGAATTCCCTCCCGTGCCCATGAGGAGAGGAAGATAGGACACCAGTACAATAGCTTGGGACAAAAGGATTTCGAATTGATTGATAATGAGACCTGTTATCATGGAAGAAACCATGAGATAGAACAGCCAGGGCAGCCGGTTCTTTACATGGCCAAGGACGCCGGTATCCAAGTATTCTTCCGTAGAAGCCGCAACACCTACCATTTTCTGAAAGTCTTCGGTTATTTCTTCATCGATAATATCAAGGATGTCGTCAACCGTAATAATGCCTACGAGGCGATTTTCGTTATCAACCACTGGAATAGCGATAAAACCATACTTCCTGAACTGATTTGATACTTCCTCCTGGTCGTCTAAAACATTGACATGTACAAAATCCGTCTCCATGATATCTTCTAAAAGAACATCATCATCAGAGATGACCAATGATCTTAGGGAAATGATGCCGATAAGTTTACGTCCTTTATCCTTCACATAGCAGGTATATACCGTTTCGCTGCTCATGCCTTCTTTTTTAATATGAGACAAGGCATCCTTCACCGTCATATCCTTCTGCAAGCTGATATAATCGGGTGTCATAAGGCTGCCGGCGCTGTTCTCGGGATAATTCAGGAAGGTGTTGATCAGCTTTCGCTCTTCTTTCGTTGATTTCTCAAGGATTTTATCAACGATATTGGCAGGAAGCTCTTCCAGAACGTCGATCATATCATCAAAGGGCAATTCTTCAAAAATGTAGTGAAGCTCCTTGTCGGTGATAGCATTGATGATGGTCAGTTGTTCTTCAAGATCGAGATAGGAGAATACCTCAACAGAAATATCTTTTGGAAGGGTACGGAAAAGCACGATGGTTTTATCCACGCCTGCGGCTTCCATGGCATCCTCCAGGATCTCCGCAATATCCACCTCGTTGAATTTCAAAAGCTCTTCTCTTGCCTTAATATAGTTTTTATTCTCAATTAATTCTAAAATCAGAGAGATGCTTTCCTCTGACAGCTTTTCTCTAACGTAGTCCATGGGCATGTACCTCCTCATTGTTTATGAGCACTATGTCCACGGTTTCGAATAAGATTGCAAAGCCGACATTAAGAAAGGCATTTGATGAAAGCAGGGACATATGCATATTTTTTACCGATGCGTTTATCGGTAGGACTGGGACCGGAATCCATGTATACTTTCACCTCCAAACATAATAATATGCAGCTATCGAACCCGGCGCAGGGATCACGCATCGATCCGCTCTGCAAATCTAAAGTTAATTATAATCCCAAAAGCCATTGCTGTGCAATAGTAAATAAAGTAAACGTTTCAGAATCAATTATGACAAGTTCTTTACTTTGCGTCGAAGGGTGGCAAGGGGACGCTTTGTTTGCCACCACCCGGCCGGCGCAGCTCTTAAATCAGCTAAAACCGTTGAAAATTGCATTCTGTGTATAACAAACAGCAAAAATAGAGG
>JAKJCD010000119.1 GCA_022706625.1 Bacillota bacterium
CCTTACAACCGCCCCTCCCCACCCGCGCCGCTGCTTGCCAATCCGATAAAACACAGAAAACTAATCCCTGACGTGCAGTACCAGCGCTTCCTTTTCAGTTTTTGCCATTTTCGTTTTAAATAAATGGTGAACCGGTCCCTTTATCTGCGGAATATTATTAACCAAGTTGTCAAACACCTCGAAGGTTACCGGCTTGTATCTGGCTTTTGCAAAGAGAGGTGCAAAAATTTCTGACCTGCTTGTGTAGGTCGACTTTTTCCTAAAGATTATAATGTCCGGGGTGAATTGCATGTCTTCTGTGAGATTGTTTCCCACGTACCCTATGGTCACTTTACTGCCCAAGTAATACATAAATGAGCACTCTTCATAGTTTGTGGCTATAATGAGGTTTTCGGTATCATTATAATTTGATTGAATGTAGGGGATCGCATAATCAAGAGGTCCCCTATATTGATGGAAAAGTTCATATATGTGGTTCCTTACCAATTCCATCTTGTTGAACCCATAAACCATAAAAAGCCCTGCCATCATTAGAGAAATAGCTGTGAGGCAGATCCTCGCTGATGCCAACCGCATATTTGATATCAATGAAAATATATTGAAAACATCGAACAATAGTATGATCGAAAGGAACGGCTGGAGAAATATAAAATACCGCTCATAAATAATCGGTTGTGGTATCTTGGCAGCCAGTAAAATATACAATACGAAGAAGAGACTAAGGAAGTTTGACACATCCATGCGGTGCACAACCTCATTGTGTTCTTGCTGTATGCTGTAATTAATGACCGGTCCCTTTGTCTTACCTTGCCTCTGGCTGGTGATTTTTGGTTTTACGAGCTGGTGCAAAGATAGTGAAGTAAGCCGGGCAAACAAGATAACGCATAAAAACTCATACCGCCAAAGAAATAAAACTATCCCTGAAATTGTACCTTTTTGAATAAATGCAGAAATATGAAAAAAAAGAGCAAACGCTTTTGAGATTTCGAGGGTGTGGAAAAAACGTAAAAAGGGCAACACCAGAAGGACTGCTGTTATAAGCGGAACGGTGGCCCGAATAAATTCGCTCACCGACTTTAGCTTTATAAATCTGATTAATTCAACCAGTCCGATCGTGGCAACACAGGCAAAAAAAGGCGGGGGAAACGAATTGTAAAGGAGCAACAGCGTAATGGCAAGAAGGGAAATATAAAAAAATGGTTTGAGTGTTTTAAAAACTGCATATCTGCTATATAGATAAAAAATCACGCTCAGCAAAAGCAGGACTAATGAATAATATCTCACTTCTCTTATGTGCAATATGAGCGGAACAGAAAGAAACTCAAGGAAGAAAAATGCTGAAATAAAATAGAGACCCCTCTTGCGATTATGAAAGAATGGCAAGCCTGTTAACGCAATGATAAACAGCCCGGCAAAACCGGCTATCCCAAAGGGAATTCTCAAAAGCGATGTTTTAAGATAGATATCATCGGTCAACCTCGATAAAAGCTCTCCGATCACGGCGAAATAGAAGTGCCCCCAAACAGTAACCACATAGGCATCACTTTCCTCATCGATAGCCAGGCTTTTATCAGGCAGTTCGAGCAGGTTCAAGACATTTTTACCGTCATGGACTTTAGGATAGCCGAAGGCAAGGATTCGTTTTGCAAACATTGCCGTCTCCGCTTCATCATTCCATAGGAGCGGATAGGAGATGTTTTTAAATATGCTCAGGGCGAGAAGCGCCAGAAGCAGCACTATGATAGCTTTGAGTAGGATCCCGCCACTTTTTTCTGTCATCATATCCCATCCGGTAAAAACTATTTTTCAGCTATTACGAGCAGGACCTCGCCCTTTTTGGAAAAAAATAAAAGGATATTTACGATAAAACACAACGGACTGATCACCAGAAAAAGCAGCATGTGCCCAAAAACTCTCAGATTCATGCTCGTTGCTTTTTCAACCTGCAGATAGCGGAAGAAAAATTGATCTGAACGTGTTAGTAAGCTAATGATGCTTTGCGCTGATATAAAAGTCGAGTATTCCAGTGAGAAGGTATGTACCAGCTTGATCTTGAATCCGTATTTTTTAAGCAGCATGCAAAGCGCCGAGGGTGTAAAAAAATAGATGTGATAATCCACGTCTAGTCCGAGCCAATAGCGCCCGGTAAGTTTTCTTGTCCACGAGCCAAAGTTCGGCACTTCTATCACCAGCTTTCCTTTTTTGGTCAGCATATTCCTGATCTTTTTTAGATAGCGCTCAGGCTCCCTTATATGCTCAAAAACATGCCACAGTGTCACCAGGTCAAACGATGCGTCCGGAAAATCCAATTCAAGAAGATCCCTGTCATACATCTCAAGGCCGAGTTTATCACGCGAAAATTCAAATGCGCCCCTGGATATCTGTGTCCCGGCCGCCCTTTTGTAACGGTAGAATTTTTTCAGATAGCAAAGCATGAATCCCCTTCCACTCCCTATGTCTAAAATGCTTCGGGCGCGGGGGGAGATGGTAAAAATCTTGAAAGCGCGGAAAAAGCGGAAGGCTTTAACAACAAGTTCTAGCCACCAGTTGAATCTGCCGGCTATTTCATTTTTATAGTAATACGTGTTATAGAGTTCCTTTGAATCGAAGGGTTCCCGGCCTTTCTCGCTGAATATAATAGCGCAGTCAGCGCATTGCCAAATGGAAGTTGAATCAAATGCGTAGATTTTCTTTTTGTTATCGTGGGTACATATCATGCAGTACATCCGGCAGGCTTTTTCCCGGTAAGAAAAAGCTCCATGCGCATAATGCGTTTTTCTATCCCTATTTCTTCAAATAGTCCGGCACAGTGCTCGAGCAGCAGCTTTTCGGTATAGGGTGTGGGATGCACATCCTTTGAGTAAGGCTTGCAGGTTCCCCCTGCGAATCGATGCCAGGTATGCTCAAGGATGAACCAAAGCGGACTCGCGTAATTCATGGTACAGATGAGGATTTTTGAGCCGGGCTTCATGACCCTTGCAAATTCCCGAAGTGCATCGGCGGGATGGGTTAAATGTTCGATGGTATCAAGAAAGAAAACAAGGTCAAAATAATTGTTCTCAAAGGGAATGCTGTAAAGACTTCCATGCACATATGAACCATGCCATTGTTCCCTGCAATGACTGACCGCCGACAACTGCTCATCCATGCCGAATACTGCATATCGATCACAATAAGGCCCAGTTATGTGACCGACACCACAACCGGCATCGAGAACGCGAGAACCCGGTGGAATCGAAAAGATAAGCCGCCGCACCATTTCATGCTTTGCCTTATGATAGACTGATTGAGGAAACTTGGAAGTCCTTTTCAGGTATTCCAGATAGTAGGAATTATCGTCCATTCGGTGCTCCATAGATAATTTTGTAAATTAGGCAATAGATGACATTGCATCAGTGCTACCGTCATTAAAAATAAAAATCACAAGCAACCGGCACACAGTCCTGAAAATCGAGATTAATCATGAAGACAGTCTGATCGACAGAGGGTTTCCATAAATCAGTTTTTCACCACAGGGGCATTAATCGTTCTTTCTGCTAAAATCAAATCCGGCGGAGCTTGCCCATTCCGTGAAAAATACCAAAGCGGCAAGCTGTCTGGTTCTGGATTATTACCGAATGGTATGTCAGGTGCGTTCAGGGTAATTCGTTCCCATTTATATGGACTCAGCTCCTGCCCATATCGGCCTACCTCCCGCTTAAAAACGGACCAGTGTAAAAATGGAACACTACGCCGAATCACTAAAAAACGCGGCTCTGCACTCCTGTCCTCCACGCGAAAACATGGGACTCCCCCGCGAATGGGGTTATCCGTATAAAACATAAAAGGAATGTCCTCGTAGTTGACCAGAATCTCATCATCCGGATGTGCTCTGGTTTTGATCCATTCAATAACTGTACGATTAGGGTCATACTGATGTCTAAACAACTCATTTTTCAATACTGTCAACTCAGGCCGTACAAGCAAACCAAAAGGGTGCTTCGTTAATCGATCCAATGGAAGCATCCATGTTACAACATTGGATGGCAAAGGACACACAGCGACAGCAGCACTGAGCATAAACGCCGCAGCAGTCGTTACATTTGCCGTCTTACGCCCTTGCCCAATCAGCCTGCCAATCTCAACAAAAAGCCATGCCATAAGCAATGACGCAAGCGGTGTGAGAGGCATTATATAACGATGAAAAAACCATGGTGCAACGGAAGTGACCCATAAAAGTGAAATGGGGAGCATCAGCAGGCAGATTAAAATTAATTGTCTGGGTAGGAGGGGGATTTTCCGCCATTTGCATACAAACAAAATTCCTGCGGGAATAAAAACTACTATAGGAATTAGAAACTGATTCATATGAAACAGATTACCAAAGAACTTGTCGGACCACGTCGCTGCAGATGTTTTGAGCCTGTCGAAAATTTCATAGTACCAGACCCATGACCCTACAGTAATCGCCAACGCCAGACTAACATTGGCTATTTTAGTCCATTTCGGCCAGGCATGCACCACGGCAAGTATCAGGAGTATTCCGATAACCGGCCAGAATGTACCGAAATCCACTTGGAACCAACACCAGGCAGCAAAAACAAAGAACAGTCCTCCCAGCCGGCCTCCGCGTTGCCAGTAGGTATAGACCATTAATGTGACCAGAAGCATGAGGCTGGAGAGAGAGTAATAGCGGCACTGCCGGCTATGAAGGATCCAGTACGTGTTGAGGAGTAGCATGATGACTGCGAGCGCAGCCATCAGTCTATCCTGGAATTGCTTTCGAATAAACAAGTAGAGCAGGACAGCGGTAACCACTGCGGCTGCTGAAAATGGGAATCGCGCAGCAACAGTGCTGTGTCCAAAAAGAAACAGCGAGATACCTGCCACTAGAAACTGTCCCCATGGTTGTCCTGTCCACGATGTGTCGGCCTTAAAGTCATGGCGATCTACGAAATATCTGAGGGCTGGTTGAACCCCTACAGTACGAAGGCCGACTGTCTTTTGATCCTCCTCAGCAAAGTTATCCATCGTGATAAGGTTTTTGCCATCGTAGGCCAACGGTTTTCCATGTTTCATCATCCGTTCGCCCATAACTGCAGTCGCAGCTTCATCTTGCCAAAGATATTTATCGTCGAGATTTGTGAAGAGCAGAATAGCGGCCAATGCAGCAATACATACAAAGATTATCCAGTCGGCCATGGTCCAGGGTTGAGCTGTGATCTGCTCAGTTTGTGTGACTTTAGGCAATGGACTTGCCTTCTTGGCTTTATTTGCTTTTTTGAGCTTTACATCGCGTCGAGTGTCTGCCATGCTACTTTTCTCGATTGATATTGATAAACATTACTTTTTGCCATTGGAATATATAAAAATAATTTATATTCTTTTGCTTCAATCACATTGCTAATCGCAAGCGGTTACATTTACTCAACTGCTTCTCTTATAACTGTAGATCAGTAGTGTCCCAACGTTAATCGAAGAGGGACAGCTGTTTACAGCGATGTTCATTTTGGACAGGAAGGTATTTTTGATAAAACGCCTGTAAAATGGGCATTTTCTCAAAAAGCGATATACTTAAAACTTGTAGAATTGTGTAGAGAGATTGTTCAAGCCGCAGTTCCTTTCTAATAATGGCAATCAGCAGGTAGGTAGACACTGCAGTCCAGATTTGGATCTTCACCGCATTCTCACTGGTACCGAAGAACGACTTAATACGCAGATGCATTTTGATCCATTTGAAGAATGTTTCAATGTTCCAGCGGAATTTGAACAGTTGTGCTACGGTCTGTGCAGGCAGAGCGAAGTTGTTGGTGAGGAATACCAGGCGCTTCTGCCGCTGCTGATCGTAGAATCTGATGCGACGTAACGGCTCGGGATACTTTTGTGCAGGGTAGTAGGTTGTTAACATGATCGTCTGGTCGCACTGTACGCCGGTAGATGGTTGCACATCGTGTGAATAGCGGCGCTTGAATTGAAAATTGCTTTTAGCTCGTGTGATAAAAAACGCCCGCTGCTGATGAAGATGATAGAGACGTTGGAAATCCAGATAGGCACGATCCATAATGTAGTACGC